>NZ_JBHVJT010000067.1:0-55651 GCF_042798815.1 Kitasatospora sp. NPDC057738
CGCCCGGGGCCGCGCCGCAGCCGCTGCCGGACCCTCAGATCTCGTCGTCCAGGCCCTGCTCGATGGCGTACCGGACCAGCTCCACCCGGTTGTGCAGCTGCAGCTTCCCGAGCGTGTTCTGCACGTGGTTCTGCACCGTCCGGTGGGACAGCACCAGGCGGTCGGCGATCTGCCGGTACGACAGCCCCTTGGCCACCAGCCGCAGCACCTCGGTCTCCCGGGCGGTCAGCCGCGGGGCGGCCGGCGCCGAGGCCGGGGCCGGCTCGGCGGCCAGCCGGCGGAACTCGCCGAGCACCAGGCCGGCCAGGCCCGGGGTGAACACCGCGTCGCCGACGGCCGTGCGGCGCACCGCGTCCAGCAACTCCTCCCGCCCGGCCGACTTCACCAGGTAGCCGGTCGCGCCGGACTTCACCGCCTCCAGCACGTCCTGGTGCTCTCCGCTGGCCGACAGCACCAGCACCCGCACCGCCGGGTCGTGCGCGACCACCTGGCGGCACACCTCGGCACCGGGCAGGCCGGGCAGGTTGAGGTCCAGCACGACCACCTGCGGCGTGCAGGCGCGGGCCCGGCGCACGGCCTCCTCGCCGTCGCCCGCGGTGGCCACCACGTCCAGTCCGGCCTCGGCGAGGTCACGCGAGACGGCGTCCCGCCACATCGGGTGGTCGTCCACCACCATCACCCGCACCGGCCGGTCGGCGGTCGGCTGATCGGTCATCGGCTGGCTGGTCATTGAGTGGCCTTCCTCGGGACGCGCAGTTCGACCTCGACGCCCTCCCCGGGCGCCGAGTACAGCTCGGCCGTGCCGCCGAGGTCCAGCAGCCGGCCGCGGATGGACTGGGAGACGCCGAGCCGGCCCGCCTGTTCGGCCTCGCCCAGCCGGCCCGGGGCGTAGCCGGGCCCGTCGTCGCGGATGCCGACCGTGACGGCCTCCGGCTCGTCCTCGACCAGGATCCAGGCCCGGGCCCGCTCCCCCGCGTGCTTGCGCACGTTGTCGACGGCCGCGCCGACGGCCGCCGCGAGCTCGCCCGCCGCCTGACCGGGCAGCAGCACCGGGGTACCGGGGGCGGAGAGCGTGATCCGCTCGTCCGCGTACGGGCGCAGCAGCACGGTCAGGTCGCACGGCGCGTGCGGGTCCGTCGGCTCGGCGGCGTCGGACCGCGACGCGCGCCGCGCCGGCAGCGGACCGCCCGTCATCAGCGCCCGCAGCGCGCGCTCCTGCTCACCGGCCAGCCGGCCGAGCTCGGCGAAGTCCGCGCCGGAGGCCGTCCGCTCGCTCAGCTCCGCGCCGCGCCGCTGGACCAGGGCGAGCACCTGGAGCACGCCGTCGTGGATGTCCCGGGAGAGCCGCTCGCGCTCCCGGGTGGCCGCCTCGACCTGGAGCGCCCGGGTGAGGGTGGCCTCGCTGGCCCGGGCCAGCTCGATCACGTAGCCGATCGCGCAGCCGGCCACCATCAGCAGCACGATGTTGTGGATGTTGTCGCCGGTCGGCCCGCCGTGGCCGAGGATGTTGGCGACGCCGATCACCGAGCCCGAGGCCGCCGCCGGGCGCCAGCCGCCCTTCGCGGCGAAGCCCAGCACCGTGCCGGCCGCCCAGATCGTCGGCAGGGTGGGCGCGCCGTGGCTGATCCGGGCCGGGGAGTCGGTCATGCCGCTCATCACGATGCCGGTGACGGCGAGGGTGAGGTCGGCGCCCAGGACGTACCAGGTGCAGCGCTGCGGGTTGGCGAAGGCCCGGGTGCTGGCCAGGGTCCACAGGGTCAGCGCGCCGAGGAAGATCCAGCCGGCCACCGGGTGCAGGAAGTGCAGGTACGAGTTGAAGTACCGCAGCAGGGCGTAGCACAGGGCCAGCACCCGGAAGTAGGAGATCGCCTTCCACAGCGGGAGTTCGACGGACATGCCGCCGGCCGCCACCGTGCCGCCGACCGCGCCGGCTCTGCCCCCGTCGTCCGTCATCCGCCCCTCCCCTGGGCCCGTCCGGGCGGCCGAGCGGCCGTCCGGACGCCTACTCCGGCTTCTCCTGCTGCTTCTCCGAGGTGCCCGCCTCGGCAGCCTTCTCCGCTTCGGCGGCCTTCTCCGCCTTCTCCGCCTTCTCGGCCTCGGCGGCCTCCGCCTTCTCCGCCTTGGCGGCGGCCCGGCGCTCGGCGTCGGCCTTCTTCTTGTCGTCCGCGATCTGCCGCTTGGCGGCGGTCGCGTAGATGTCCACGTACTCCTGGCCGGAGAGCCGCATGATCTCGTACATCACCTCGTCCGTCACCGAACGGAGGATGAAGCGGTCGTTCTCCATGCCGTGGTAGCGGGAGAAGTCCAGCGGGCGGCCGATCCGGATGCCGGGGCGGATGCCGAAGTTGGGGATCACCTGGCCGGGCGGCTGCACCTTCTCGGTGTCGATCATGGCGACCGGGATCACCGGGGCGCCGGTGGCCAGCGCGACGCGGGCCAGGCCGCCGACCTTGCCGCGGTACAGCTTGCCGTCGGGCGACCGGGTGCCCTCCGGGTAGACGCCGAACAGCTCGCCGCTGTCCAGCACCGCGATGGCGCTGCGGATCGCGGCCTCACCGGCGCCGCGCACGCCCGAGCGGTCCACCGGCAGCTGGCCGACGCCCTTGAAGAACGCGGCGGTCAGCCGGCCCTTGAGGCCCGGGGTGTTGAAGTACTCGGCCTTCGCGATGAAGGTGACCCGGCGCCTGATCAGGGCGGGGAAGAAGAACGAGTCCGAGAAGGACAGGTGGTTGCTCGCGATGATCGCCGCACCCTCGGTGGGGATGTTCTCCTCGCCCTCGATCCAGGGCCGGAAGAAGATCCGAAGCAGTGGCGCGACGATCATCTTCATCAGTCGGTAGAACAACCCGGGCCTCCTGTTATGCGGACCGGTCGATCCTAATGCCCCGCGGCCGTCCGCTGTGCCCGCCCCCGCCGTACGGACCGCGCCCGGCCCCTTCGCAGGGGGTGTACGACCCGGCGCGGAGCGTGGGACGATGCGATTTCGCAGCACTTCCCCCTCCAGCGTCCTCTCCCCCAGCGCCACCCGCCCGCGAAGGAGTCCGCCATGCCGTTGCTGCCCGGTGCCGAGCCGTACCGCCACACCGGCGGGCCGGTGGGAGTGCTGCTCTGCCACGGCTTCACCGGGTCGCCGCAGTCGCTGCGGCCGTGGGCCGACGAACTGGCCGCGGCCGGCTTCACCGTCTCGCTGCCGCTGCTGCCCGGGCACGGCACCCGCTGGCAGGACATGCAGCTCACCCGCTGGGAGGACTGGTACGCGGAGGTCGAGCGCGAGCTGCTGGCGCTCGCCGACGAGTGCGAGCAGGTCTTCGTCTGTGCCCTGTCGATGGGCGGCGCGCTGGCGCTGCGGCTCGCCGCGCTGCACGGGCCGACGGTCTCCGGGCTGGTGCTGGTCAACCCGTCGGTGCGCTCGGACACCCCCGCGAGCGTGCTGCTGCCGGTGCTGCGCCACCTGCTGCCCAGCCTGCCCGGGGTCGCCAACGACATCGCCCGGGCCGGTGCGGTCGAGGTCGGCTACGACCGCACCCCGCTGCACGCCGCCTGGTCGCTGAGCCGGCTGTGGCGGGAGGTCCAGCGGCTGCTGCCGGAGGTGACCCAGCCGGTGCTGCTCTTCCACAGCCCGCAGGACCACGTCGTCTCGCCGGCCAACTCGGAACTGGTACTGGCCCGGATATCCTCGACGGACGTGACGGAGCGGTTGTGCCAGCGCAGTTTCCACGTCGCGACGCTGGACCACGACGCGGCGGAAATATTCGCGGCCGGCCAGGACTTCATCCAACGGCTGGCCCCCGCGCACGCGGCGGGCGTCACCCGGGTCGAATCCGACGATCACCATGGCTGAAGGGCCGGAAGTGCACGAGAGCAGCACGGCGGGCGGCGGGGACGAGACTCCCCGCGAGGACGGCGCGACCAAGGACGGCGGGACGGACGCCGCCACCCCGGGCGGTGCGCCGACGGACCGTACCGGCCCGGAGGGCACGGCGACGCCCCCACCCGGCCGGGACGCCGCCGCCGGCTCCGCGGGAGAGGCCGCGGGCGACACCGCCGAACGCCGTCCGCGCCGTGCGCCCGAGCGCAGCCAGGCCGAGCAGGACGCGATCTTCGCCGCCCTGGTGGCACAGTTCGACGACCCGGTCGACCTCAACAACCCGAACTGGCCCGAGGTCGAGAACCTCCGGGCGCAGAACGAGCTCAAGGGCGGCTACAAGGAAGGCGGCGCCGGCGGCCGCGGCGACCAGGACGACCTGGCCGACCTCGCCCCGCAGCCCCGCCCCCGCTCCGGCCGGCCGGTGATGCCGGCGGGCGGCGCGGGCCCGCGCGACTTCGAACTGGCCGAGGAGACCGACGAGGGGCACTTCGTCCCGCCGGAGCCCCCGCCGCTGCCGGCCGCCGACGTGACCGCCAAGTTCGCCTGGCTGGCGGTGCTCGGCGGCCCGGCGCTGCTGCTGGTCGACGCGGTGGTCTGGCGAGAGATCTCCGGCTGGCCCGCCTGGGTCGGGATCACCGCCTTCCTCGGCGGCTTCGTGACCCTGGTCGCGCGGATGAAGGACCGCGACGAGGACGAGCCGGAGGACCCGGACCACGGCGCGGTCGTCTAGCGGACCCGCTGACCGACCTGCTGACCGACCGGCCGGCCGCCCGGCCGGGTCGTCGGCAGTTCGAGGACGGCGAGCACCGGCAGGTGGTCGGTCGCGGCCCGCAGGTCGGCCTCGGTGACGCCGGGCAGCCCGTGCGGCACCCCGCAGCCGAGGACGGTGATCCCGGGTGTGGCGAACACGGCGTCGATCCGCTGGTAGGGGCGCTCCGGCACGGAGGTGAACTCGCCTCCCCAGGGCGCGGTCGGGTACCCGTCCTGGAGCCGTGAGGCCAGCAGCCGCCAGCCCGGCCCGTCCGGGTGCTCGTTGAAGTCCCCTGCCACGACGCCGAGTTCGGCGATTGCGAGCTGGTCGAGGAGCAGCTCGAACTGCCCGTGCCGCTCCTCCTGGTCCAGGCTGAGGTGGCAACTGGTGACGCTGAACGGCGCCGTGCCGGGCAGTCGCAGCAGCGCACCGGCGAAGCCCCGGGCGTGCAGGCCGCGGGTCTTGGGCAGCAGCCGGTCGTGCACCTCCAGCAGTTCCACCGCGCCGGGCCGGCCGAGCAGCAGCGGGCCGGCGGCGGTGCGGCCGCCGCCGGCGAGCACGGCCGTGCCGGTGTTCCGGGCCAGCCAGGCGGCCTGGCCCTCGGGCCGCCAGTAGCGCGGGGACTCCTGGACGCAGACCACGTCCGGCTCGCAGGCCCGGATCACCCGGGCCAGCGCCCGCCGGTCGTCGCGCAGCGAGCGGATGTTGTAGCTGAGCAGCCGCAGCCGGCCCGGGCCGGGCGGCGGCAGCGGTTCGGCCCGCGCGGCGGTCGTGGTCGCGGCGGCGGTCCCGGTCATGGCGGTGGTCCCGGTCATGGCGGTGGTCGTGGTCGCGGCGCTCATGGTCCTCCCCTGGGCGGTCACCGGATCGATCCGACCGTACGCGGCCGGGCCGGGACGTGCGACGGCGGCGGTGCGTCCGGGATCGGTCGGGGCCCGGTCGCACCCCCGCCGGCGGGCTCGGAGGGGGTCAGGCGGTGCGGGCGAGGTCCGCCGCGCCGACGATGCCGGCGGCGGAGCCCATCGAGGCCAGCACGACCTCGGCGCGCGGGCGGTGCACCCCGCCGGTCAGGTAGTGCTCGAACGCCTTGGCGACCGGGTCGAGCAGCAGTCGGCCGGAGTCGGAGACGCCGCCGCCGAGCACGAAGACGCCCGGGTCGAACAGCGCGGCGAGGTCGGCCATGCCGCGGCCCAGCCAGTCGGCCAGTTCGGCGTAGCACTCCAGGGCGAGCGGGTCGCCCTCCTCCGCGGCCTGGGTGATGTGGATGCCGCGGATGGTCTCGGCCACGCCGTCGTTGAGTTCCAGCATCCGGTGGCCGCGCTGCGGGTCGGCGGCCGCCTTCTCCCGGCCGTAGCGGCGCAGCGCGCGCCCGGAGCCGTACTGCTCCCAGCAGCCCTTGCCGCCGCAGCCGCAGAGCAGGCCGTCGGGCACCATGTTGAGGTGGCCGATCTCGCCGGCCACGCCGAAGCGGCCGCGGTGCAGCCGGTTGTCCAGGACGATGCCGCCGCCGATGCCGGTGCCGACGGTGATCAGCAGCATGTCGCGGTGGTCGGCGGCCGCGCCGAAGCGGAACTCGGCCCAGGCCGCGCAGTTGGCGTCGTTCTCGACGACGGTGGACAGGCCGGTGAGCTCCTCGATCCGGCCGCGCAGCGGCTCGTTCTCCCAGTCGATGTTGGGAGCGAAGATCACGGTCGAGCGGTTGCTGTCGACGAACCCGGGGGCGCCGACGCCCACCGCCGTGACACCGGGGTGCTCCTCCTTGAGCTCGCGCACGGCCTGCGCGATGGCGTCGACCGCCCACTGCGGGTCGGCCGGGGTGGGCACCCTGGTCCGGGCCAGGATGGCGCCCGCCTCGTCGACCACGCCTGCCGCGATCTTGGTCCCGCCGACATCGACGCCGATGGTCAGAGCCATGTGTCCCTCAGCTATTCACTCGTTCCGCTGGACGGAACGCTACCGCCCAACCCGGCCCCCGTACACAGCCTCGCATACATTATCCGAAGACAATCCTGGGACAGCCTGGCCGTGACGCTTCAAAAGTCGTATCTAATCTCCTTCTTCGTGACGTACGAGAGCAACGCGATCACCCTCCGAAAGTCACGGTTTCACTGCTTGACGGACGACCCGTCAGCGTCGTCAACATCGCCGCCGAGGTCGCCGTCGAGGTCGAGGTCGAGGTCGATCTTCTCGGTCGGCGCGCCCTGCCCGGCGGTCCAGCGGCTCTCGTGCCCGGCCACGGCGGCGCGGTAGGCGGCCAGCAGCTCGGCGCCCGCGGCGGCGAGCCCGGTGCCGGCCGCGGCGAGGTGGGAGTAGACCTCCGGCTGCTGGGTGCGCAGCCGGTCGGCCAGCCCGGACAGGGTGATCAGGGTGGTGGCGCTCGCCTCCTGGGCCTTGTCGCCGAGCGCACCGGCGAACCGGCGCACCTCGTCCACCAGCGGGCCCAGCTCCGGCCCGAACGGGTGCCCCTGGCCGCCCTGCTCGCCGTCCGGCCGGCCTCCGGGCTCGGTGCGGTCGTCGGTGCTGGTCATCGCGGGCGCCTCCTCAGCCGTGGCCGCACCCCGCGGCCCCTTGGGCCCGACGCTACCCGACCGGCCGGGCGGCCCGAAAAGCCGCCGGACCCCCGCCGGAGCGCCGCTGGAGCGCCGCCGAACCCCCGTCAGCCCCGGGGCCAGAGCGCCGGGTCGGGGGCGAACCGCACCGAGAGCACCCCGTCGTGCAGCCCCGCCCCGGCCACCGTGCAGCGGCGCAGCGCGGACGGGAGGGTGAGCACCCGGCGGTGGGTGCCGATTCCGACCACCAGGTCGTCACCCCGGCGGACCAGGTCCAGTTCGGAGCGGTCGGCGCCGGGCAGGTCGAGGTGCCAGACCAGCAGGCCCTCCTCGGCGAGCCGGTCCTCGACCGGCCAGGGCCCGGGGGCGAGCCGCTCGGGCCCGTCCCCGTCCCCGTAGAGCCGGTCGGCGACGGCTTCCAGGGTGGCGTCGGCCAGGCCGGTGACCAGCACCGGGGCGTCGGTCTCGGCGGCGAGCGCGGTCAGCTCCTCCTGCCGGCGGCGGGCCAGGGCGGCCAGCCAGGAGTCGGGCGAGGAGACGGCGGCCCCGGGCAGCGCTCCGTGCACCACCACGGCGTCCGGCCGGTGCCCGTGCAGCGCGAGTCCGGCCCGGATCCGGCGCAGCTCGCGGTACGGGTGGCCGTCGGCCGGGACGACCAGCCGGACGCTGGTGCCGGGGCCGGTGATCGCGGCGCGGGACTCGGCGAGCGCCGCGACGGCCTTGGTGCGCCCCTCGTACAGCCAGTCGGCGGGCATCGGGACGCCGGCCAGCCCGGCCAGCAGCGGGCGCAGCGCCCGGGCGGCCTGCCGCTGCTCGGGGACGAGCCGGTCCAGGTAGCGGGCGAGCTGTTCGGGCAGGGCGAGGGTGGCGATCAGCTCGGCGGGCGGCGGGGCGAGCACGACCAGGACGTCCTGGTCGGCGGCGGGCAGGGCGCGCAGCAGGGCGAGCCGGGCGATGCCGGGGAGGGCGGTGAGCTCCTCGGGGTCGAGCTGTTCGGCGCCGAGCAGGTCGAGGGCGGGCTTGAGCCGGCCGGTGAGCTCGCCGACGGCGTAGCGGAAGGCGGCCTGCTCGTCGATCCGGGAGACGGTCAGGCCCGGTGCGTGGAGGAGCGGTTCGGGCTCCAGCCGGGTGCCGAGGGCGGAGTCCAGGGCGCGGTGCGGGTCGTCGGCGGCCAGCAGCCAGGTGCGGTGGCCGCGCCGGGCGGCGTGCAGGGCGGTGGCGGCGGCCACCGTGGGAGCCCCCGAGTCACCGCTGATCAGGATGGTGCGTGTCGCCGTCATGCCGTCCGGCCCCCCGTTCGGTCGTGTCAGCCTTCGACGCGCTTCTTCAGACCGGCCAGGGCGCGGTCGATGATGACCTTCTCGGCCTTGCGCTTGATCATGCCGAGCATCGGGATCTTGACGTCCACGGCGAGCTGGTACGTCACCTCGGTGCGGCCGCCGGCCAGCGGGGCGAGGGTGTAGGAGCCGTCCAGCGAGCGGAGCATCTGGCTGCGGACGAGGGTCCAGGAGACCTCGCGGTCGCCGTCCCAGGTGTAGGCGAGGACGTGCTCGTCGCGGATGGCGCCGGCGTCGAGCAGCAGCCGGACCTCGGCGGCGCGGCCGTCCTCGCCGGCCTTGAGGACCTCGATCTCCTTGACCTCCCCGGTCCAGGCCGGGTAGGCGGCGAAGTCGGCGATCACGGCCATGACCGTGGCCGGGGTCGCGTCGATGGTGATGCTCGACCTGGTGTGCTCCGCCATTGGAATGGCCCTCCGCCTCGTCCCTCTGCCTGCCGGTCCGGCCGGGGCGCGCTCGGCCCGGTCCGCCCGGAGCAGGCTATCGCGCCCGGCGGGCGGCGCGGCGGCGCGGGCCGTGCCCGGCGGGCGGCCGTGGTGCGGGCGGGCGCCGGGCGGCCGGGCATGTTACCGGCCGGTCGCCCTGCTCTGTCGTAGGGTGCCATTCGAACGACCCGGTCACGGCCTGGTCCGACCCGGCCGGGTGTGACACTTCGAACACCGGAGCCGACCCCTCTGGTCGAAGCTGCCTACCGGGCAGTAACGTCCTGCCGTCCCGCAGCGTCGCGTACGAGGAGCAGTCTTGCTCGACTTCAGCCTTCCGGCCCTCTACCAGGTACCGAGCAACGGCAACCTCGCCGACCCGGTGCACCGGAACGCCGAGATGCACCCGGATCTCGCCGTGCTCAGCCGGAAGGTGGACGGCCAGTGGCAGGAGTTGACGTCGGTCCAGTTCCTGGCCGAGGTGCACGCCACCGCCAAGGGCCTGATCGCCGCCGGTATCGAGGCGGGTGACCGGGTCGCCATCATGTCCCGTACCCGGTACGAGTGGACGCTGCTGGACTTCGCGATCTGGACGGCCGGCGCGATCACCGTGCCGGTGTACGAGACCTCCTCCGCCGAGCAGGTCGAGTGGATCCTCGGCGACTCCGGCGCGGTCGCCGTGATCACCGAGACCGACCAGCACGTCCGGGTGGTCGGCACGGTCCGCGAGCGGCTGCCGGAGTTGAAGCACACCTGGCAGATCGAGGCCGGGGCGATCGCCGCCCTGGCCGAGGCCGGACAGGACGTCCCGGACGCGACGATCGAGGAGCGCCGCCGGATCGCCGGCCCCGACGACATCGCCACCATCGTCTACACCTCGGGCACCACCGGCCGCCCGAAGGGCTGTCAGCTGACCCACGGCAACTTCCTGGCCGAGTGCGGCAACGTCGTCGAGCGCCTGGCCCCGATGTTCAACACCGGCGAGAGTTCGGTCCTGCTCTTCCTGCCGCTGGCCCACGTCTTCGCCCGGCTCGTCGAGATCGCCCCGGCGATGGCCCCGATCAAGCTCGGCCACGTCTCCGACATCCGGGACGTCACCGCCGAGCTGGCCTCCTTCAAGCCGACCCTGATCCTGGGCGTGCCCAGAGTGTTCGAGAAGGTCTACAACACCGCCCGCTCCAAGGCCCAGGCCGACGGCAAGGGCAAGATCTTCGACAAGGCCTCCGACACCGCGATCGCCTACAGCCGGGCGCTGGACGCCGGTGGCCCCGGCCTGGTGCTGCGGCTCAAGCACGCGGTCTTCGACAAGCTGGTCTACGGCAAGCTGCGCGCCGCCCTCGGCGGCCGGGCCAGCTACGCCATCTCGGGCGGCGCCCCGCTCGGCGAGCGCCTGGGCCACTTCTACCGGGGCATCGGCTTCACCGTCCTGGAGGGCTACGGCCTGACGGAGACCTGCGCGGCCACCGCCTTCAACCCGTGGGACAAGCCGAAGATCGGTACGGTCGGCCAGCCGGTGCCCGGCTCCTCCGTGCGGATCGCCGAGGACGGCGAGGTCTTCTTCAAGGGCCCGCACGTCTTCACCGGCTACTGGAACAACCCGAAGGCCACCGCCGACACCCTCAAGGACGGCTGGATCGCCACCGGCGACCTCGGCTCGCTGGACTCCGACGGCTACCTGACCATCACCGGCCGCAAGAAGGAGATCATCGTCACGGCCGGCGGCAAGAACGTCGCCCCCGCCGTGATCGAGGACCGGATCCGGGCCCACGCCCTGGTCGGCGAGGTCATGGTGGTCGGCGACCGCAAGCCCTTCATCGCCTGCCTGATCACCGTCGACCCGGACTTCTTCCCGAAGTGGAAGGAGCTCAACGGCAAGCCCGCCGGCGCCACCGTCGCCGACCTCGCCGACGACCCGGACCTGCTGGCCGCCCTCCAGAGCGCGGTGGACGACGGCAACGCCGCCGTCTCGCACGCCGAGGCGGTCAAGAAGTTCCGGCTGCTGGACACCGAGTTCTCCGAGGAGAGCGGCCACCTGACGCCCTCGCTCAAGCTCAAGCGCAACGTCGTGCTGAAGGACTACGCGGCCGACATCGAGGCCCTCTACCGGAAGTAGCCGCCGGAAGCGGCCGCCCGACGCGGCCCGACCGCGGGCGCCGGACGGGCCCCGCCACTCCAGGAAAGTGGCGGGGCCCGTCGGCGTCACCCGGCCAGCAGCGAGGTCAGCCGCCCGGCCAGCAGGTCCCAGCGCCAGGAGCGCTCCACCCAGCGCCGCCCGGCCTCGCCCATCCGCCGCCGCAGCTCCTCGTCGCGCAGCAGCCGCACGATCCGCTCGGCCGCCGCCGGGGCCGAGCCGCCGGGCACCACGTACCCGGTCTCGCCCTCCAGCACCGCGTCCGGCGCGCCGCCGGAGTCCCCCGCGACCACCGGCAGGCCGGTCGCCGAGGCCTCCAGGTAGACGATGCCCAGGCCCTCGACGTCCAGCCCCCCGCGCCGGGTGCGGCACGGCATCGCGAAGACGTCCCCGGCCCCGTAGTGGGCGGGCAGCTCCTCCCACGGCACCGAGCCGGTGAACCGCACCGAGTCCCGCACGCCCGTGGCGTCGGCGAGCTTCTCCAGGTCCGCCCGGTACGGGCCGCCGCCGACGATCAGCAGCACCGCGTCCGGCACGTCGGCGAGGATCTGCGGCATCGCCTCGATCAGGGTGTCCTGGCCCTTGCGCGGCACCAGCCGGGAGACGCAGACCACCACCGGCCGGTCCGCCAGCCCGAGCCGGCGGCGCACCTCGGCGCCCCCGGAGCCCGGGTGGAAGGTCGTCTCGTCCACGCCCGGCGGCAGCTGGACCATCCGGGCCGCGGCCTGCGGCCCGACCGCGGCGGCGATCCGGGAGCGGGTGTACTCGCCCAGGTAGGTCAGCACGTCGGTGCCGGCGCCGATCCGGCGCAGCAGCTGCCGGGAGACCGGCAGCTGGGCCCAGGCGGCCTCGTGGCCGTGGGTCATGCCGAGCAGCCGCCCGGCCCCGGCCCGGCGCAGCGTGGGCGCCATCAGCCCGAGCGGCGCGGCGGCGCCGAACCAGACCGAGTCGCACTTCTCCGCGCGCAGGATCTCGGCGGCCCGCCGGGTGACCCGCGGTGTGGGAACCATCACCTTCGTCCGGTCCCGGATCACCGGGAACGGCTGCTCGGCGTCGAAGCGGGCCACCTCGCTGCCGTCCCGCCAGGTCGAGGCGTACACCACGACACTGCCTGCGGGCTGACGGACGGCCATGTTGTGCACGAAGGCCTGGATGCCACCGGGGCGCGGCGGGAAGTCATTGGTGACGATCAAGGTTCTGTGCATCAGGCCACGGCTCGCTCGGTCGGGGGGTGCGCGGTGTACCGCTGGGTGATCCGTACGATAGGTCAACACCATGACCCGCCGGGAACGGAACCGCGCACGGCAACCGTTTGACCCCCGGGTCAGTCCTAGTACCTAGGCCGCAGTGCGACGCGGCCCGGGCGTCCGTCTCCACGACGCCTCCGGTGGGGACGTCCGAGACGAACGAGGGAGCGCAGTGGAATTGGCCCCGGCCACCGAGCCCGGTTCTTCACGCGGCCGCCTCGGCCGCCCGCTCGGGGCGCTCGCCGCGCTCGGCGCCACCTGGATCGCCACCCGCGCGCTGCTGGTGCTGCTGGCGACGGGCGTGCTGAAGGCGCCCGGCGGCGACGTCACGGCGGACGTCTGGATGATCTACCACGCCTGGTACGGCGTGCTCCAGACCGGCACCTTCCCCTTCGACGACGTCACCTGGCAGTACCCGCCGGGCGCCGCCCTGGTGATCCTGCTGCCGGGCCTGCTGCCCTGGTCGTACCTGGTCTCGTTCTGGGTGATCTGCGGGATCGCCGACGCCGCCGCGGCCGCGCTGCTGGTGCGCACCGGCCTGCGCCGGGGCCGGGCGCTGACCGGCGCCTGGATGTGGGTGGTGGGCGTCCCGCTGCTCGGCCCGATGATCTACAACCGCTTCGACGTCATCGTCACCGCGGTCGCCCTGGCCGGTCTGCTGGCGCTGATCCGCCGCCCGGCGGTCGGCGGGCTGCTGCTGGGCCTGGGCGGCATCGTCAAGATCTGGCCGCTGCTCGGCCTGATCGGCACCCCCTCCGGCCGCCGCACCCGCCGTTCCTGGACGCTGGCCGGCGCCACCGCCGTCTCGATCGGCTTCCTGCTGGCCGCCGGGATGAACGGCGCCTTCGACTTCCTGGCCTTCCAGAAGGACCGCGGCATCGAGGTCGAGTCGCTCGGCGCGCTGCCGCTGCACTTCGCCCGGCTCGCCGGCGGCTGGGACGGCCGGGTCACGATGAACTACGGCTCCCCCGAGATGCTCGGGCCGTGGGTGAGCGTGATCAGCAAGGTGATGATGGCCGGCACCGTGCTGGGCTTCGCCTGGCTGCTGCTGTGGCGCTACACCTCCAAGCGCCGCAGCGCGGCCACCATGTACGACGCGGCGCTGTGCGCGCTGCTGATCTTCGTGGTGACCAGCCGGGTGATCAGCCCGCAGTACCTGGTCTGGCTGGTCGGCGTCGCGGCGGTCTGCCTGACCGTGCGCAACAGCAGCCAGCGGCCGGTGGCGGTGCTGATCCTGCTCGCCTGCCCGCTGACCCTGGTCGAGTTCCCGACCATGTTCACCCAGGTGCTGGCCAGCGACCCGGTGGCGGTCACCGTGCTGGCCGCGCGCAACCTGCTGCTGCTGGCCGCGGCCGTGCTCTCCTGCGTCCGGCTCTGGCGCTCGACCCGCGGCGAGGCGCCGCTGCCGCCGACCGTGGTGCTGGACCGCGAGCCCGCCGCGCTGCCGTCCGCCGGCTACCCGGTGCGCCCGGGCATCGCCTACGAGCAGGACCTGCTGGACGGGATCGACCACCCGGGCGCCCCGGCCGAGCAGCGCCGCTGATCAGCCCCTCAGCTCCGCCATCCGCGCCAGCCACTGCCGGGTGAACTCCTCCAGCCCGACGCCCAGCTCGCGGCGCATCAGCCGGTCGGTGCGGCGCTCCCGGTCCTCGCCCTGCCCGTCGGCCGCGCCGATCGCGCGGTAGAAGGCGACCAGCCGCTGCGGCCCGTGGGTGCGGGCGATCAGCTCGCAGGCCAGCCAGGACTGCTCGTAGGCCTGGGCGATGCCGGTGGCCCCGGCGGCGAAGTCCCGGTCGGCGGGCAGCGCGGTGGGCGTCCTCCCGGCGGCGACGTCCCGGGCCAGCTCGGGGGCGACCTGCTGCGGGCTGCGGCCCGAGTCGCGGTACGCCGTCCAGTCGGCGACGCCCTCGGAGAGCCACAGCGGGGTCCAGGCCCGGGTGTCGGCCCTGGTCGCGACGTGGGTGGCCTCGTGGGTGATCACCACCTGGCGGCCGAAGTCGCTGAGCCGCCCGTACACCTCCGGGTTGACCAGCACCCGGTCCGCCGGGGTGTGCCACGGTGCGCCGGGGGCGGCCACGGTGACCGCCGCCATGCCCGTCCAGCCGTCCGGGTCGCCCTCCAGCAGCCGGGCGAACTGCTCCCCGGTGGCGGGCCGCTCCAGCAGCAGCCGCTCCGGCCAGACGCCGCCCCAGACCTCGGTGACGGCGGGCACCGCCCGGTCCCCCACCGCGGCCAGCTCGGCCGGGTCGGGCCCGGCGGCCGGCCCGACCACCAGGCAGTTCGCTCCCGGAGCCGACCGGAGCGGCCCGAAGTCCCACGGCGCGGGCGGGCCGCCCGCGCTCTCCTCGCGCTCGACCCGCCAGCCGTCGCCGGCCCGGACCAGCTCGATCCGGCGCGGGTACACCACCGGGTACTCGTCGTACCCGGCGATCCGAACCGCCAGTTCGGCGGCGGCGGTCAGCCGCTCCGGCCCGCCGGAGGCGGCGAGCACCAGGTTGCGGTACCCCGCCCCGGCCACCGGCAGCCCGGCCCACGGCGGCGCCGAGCGCGCCCGTTCCGCCAGCGCGGCGGCCACCTCGGCGTGCCGGTCCGCCGAGCGGGCCGCGGGCGCCGCCGGGGCGGCCGGAGGCAGCGACAGCTGGGCCAGCCCACCGGCCGCGAGCAGCAGCGCGCCCCGCCGGGACAGCGTCCGGCGGGGGCGGGAGCCGGATATACCGGCGGGGCCAGTGGGGTCGGCGGGGCCGGACGGCGGGGCGTTCAGAGCCGGACCACCCCGGAGACCGGCATGGCGGTGACGCTCTCGTAGCGGACCTTGGCGCCCGGGCGGGGGGCGTGCACGATCACGCCGCCGCCGGCGTACATGCCGACGTGGTGCATGTCCCGGTAGAAGATCACCAGGTCTCCCGGTCGCGCTTCGGACAGGCTGACCCGCTGCCCGGCGTACGCCTGGGCCTGCGAGGTGCGCGGCAGGGTCACTCCGGCCTGCCGCCAGCTGTAGTACATCAGACCGGAGCAGTCGAACGCGTGCGGGCCGGTGGCCCCGTAGACGTACGGGGAGCCGATCATCCGCACCGCGGCGGCCAGCGCGGCGGCCCCGCGCTCGGAGGCGGGCGGGGCGGTGCCGAGGTCCAGCCGGTCGGTGCCCCGGGTGGCGCGCTGCTCGGCGTCCCGGGCGTCCTGGACCGTCAGCCGGGCCCGCTCGGCGGCGCCCAGACCGTTCAGCAGCTTCTGCGCCCTGGCCAGCCGCTGCTGGATCTGCTGCTTGCTGTCGGCGAGCGAGCGGCGGGTCCGGTCCAGCTCGTCGAGCTTGCCGGCCGCCTCGGTCCGGCGCTGGTCGAGCCGGCGCTGCCGGGCGACCAGCTCGTGCAGGGTCTCCTGCTGGCGCGCGGCGGCCTGGCCCAGGGCGCGGGCGCGGGACAGGTAGCCCTCCGGGTCGGGCGAGAGGATGAGCTGGGCGGTCTGGGTCATCCCGCCGCCGCGGTACTCGGCCCCGGCCACCGTCGCGAGGTCGCCCCGCAGCCCGTTGAGCTGGTCCTGGGCCACGGCGATCTCGCCCTGGAGGATCGTGGTCTCGCCCTGGAGCCGCCGCTGGGCCTCCTGCGCCGCGTTGGCCTTCTCGGACGCCTGCTCGGCCTCGTCGTACAGCTGTTCCACCTGCGTCTTGACGTCCTGGCGGTCGCCCGGGTCGGGGCTGCCGGGGGCGGCCTGGGCGCTGCCTCCGGCAGCCACACCCAGGGCGGTGGCGGCGGCCGCGGTCAGCACCAGCGCCCGGGCGAGCAGTTGGGAACGGCGGTGCACGGGCATGGCGGCAGCGGCTCCAATCCTGCGGCGCGGCTCCCGCCGCCGCACCGGGACGGGCGGCCGTCGAGCGGGAGTCCGGTGGCAGACGTTAGCGAGTCAGGGCAAGCGAGTCCAAACCCCTGCCAACCCGAATATTCAGGCTGTTGTCGGACATTTGATCGGCCCTCGGGAAAAGCCGCAGGAAAAACCGCAGGCCCGGCCTCCCCTGGGGGAGGCCGGGCCTGGAAACGTCCGAGCGGTGATCAGACCCGCACGATGGAGGCCAGCGGCATGTTGGTGACGGCCTCGTAGCGCACCGACGCGCCCGGCTTGGGCGCGTGCAGCACCTGGCCGTTGCCCGCGTAGATGCCGACGTGGTGGGCGTCGGTGTAGAAGATCAGCAGGTCGCCGGGCTGGGCCTGGGAGATGTCCGAGCCGATCCGGGTGCCGGCCGAGGCCTGCGCCTGCGAGGTGCGCGGCAGCGACACGCCCGCCTGGTTGAACGCCCAGACCATCAGGCCGGAGCAGTCGAAGGAGCCCGGGCCGGTGGCGCCCCAGACGTACGGGCTGCCGATCTTGGAGGCGGCGGCCGAGAGCGCGGCGGCGCCGCGCGAGCTGCCCGGGGCCACCTTCACCGGGGAGGAGGCGGTCGAGCCGGCCGAGGCGGTCGAGCCGGCCGCGAGGTCGCCGCGGCTGTTGTCGCGGGAGGCGCGGTCGGCCTGCTGCTGCTGGGCCTGGGCGGCGTCGGCCTTGGCCTTGGCGTCGGCCGCGGCCTTCTCCTCGGCCTGGCGCAGCGCCTGGCGCTCCTGCTCGGTCAGCGTGTTGAGCAGGTCCTGGGCCGCCTTCAGCTTGCCCTGGACCTCCTCCTTGGAGGCCTTCAGCTGCTGGGTGGTCGACTCCAGCTCGGCGAGCTTGCCCTGGGCCTCGTTGCGGTCCTGGTCGAGCTTGCGCTGCTGCTCCTGGAGCTCCTTCAGCTGACCCTTCTGGGTGCTGCCGGCCTGGTTCAGCGCGTCGGCCTGGCTGAGGAAGGTGTCCGGGCTGGAGGAGAACATCAGCTGGACGGTCGGGGATATGCCCCCGTTGCGGTACTGCTCGCCGGCGATCTCGGCCAGGCCGCCCTGGAGCTCGGTGACCTGGGCCTGCTGACGGGCCACCTGGTCCTGCATGCCGGAGACCTGCTTCTCCAGCTCCTGCTGCTTGGCCTGGGCCGCGTTGTAGTTCTCGGTCGCGATCTCGGCCTGCTCGTTGAGCTGGTCGACCTGCCCCTTGACCTGTTCCTTGGTCGGCTGCGGGTCGGCGTGGGCGCCTTGCGCGGAGAGGACGACGGCTGCCGCGGCGACACCGGTCAGGATCGAGACCCGGGCGCGGCCTGCGGGCTTGGGACGACGATGGGACGCCACGAAGGCGGACTCCTTCTTCCTACGTCCGCCTACCGGGTGAGCTGACGGGTTCGGGCCGGAAGCATGCCCTACGACGCCTCACGGCCGTTCCATCGGCCGACCTGGCGTCGATTCACCCCGGAGGAACGTGGTTCCCCGGCTCCGCTCCGCAGCGCCCCCAAAACACTGGGCTCCCCTGTCGGGCAGTCGCTTCGACCTGCCCCGCTGCCTCACGAACTCGACGGTAACCACCGCCGCCACCCTGGCTGGGCGATCGACAGTGCGGTGGTTCAGGGCACGACCCTAGTAACTGAACCGTGATCGGTTCAAATCCTTGTCAGAAAAAAGACCAAAGATTTCCCAAGTTCTTCTGTGAAAATGACCGATGGTGACCACTGGCACACAGATGGCTGATCAGTTCTCAGCATGTGGTCGCGAAGGGACGGAAAGCCGAACGCCACCCCCGAACGAGGGGTGGCGCTTTTCACAGCCCCCGGAAGGGCCCCGCGGGCGTGTCGGGCCGTCAGACCCGGCGGATGGTGTTGATCGACATCGCGTCGGCCTTCATCACCTTCACCACGTCACCGGTGTGCGGCGCGTGGACCACCATGCCGTTGCCGATGTACATCCCGACGTGGTGCATGTCGTTGCCGTAGACCACCAGGTCGCCCGGCTGGGCCTGGTCCAGCGAGGGCACCCGGGTGCCGTAGTGGCCCTGCTCCTGCGAGGTGCGCGGCAGCGAGACGCCCGCCTGCCCGTACGCCCAGACCATCAGGCCCGAGCAGTCGAAGGTGGTCGAGCCGGTGGCGCCCCACACGTACGGCGAGCCCTGCTTGCTCATCGCCTTGGCCATCGCCACGGCCGCGTAGCCGCTGGCCGGCGGCAGGCTGCTGAGGTCGACCCGGTCGCTGCCGCGCGAGGCGCGGTCGTCCTGCGCCTGCTGGGCCTTCAGCGCGGCGCGGTCGGTGGCGCTCAGCGAGTTCAGCAGGTCCTGGGCGGCCTTCAGCTTGGTGTTGACGTCCGCCTTGGCCTGGTTCAGGTCCTTGGTGGTGGTGTCCAGCGAGGCGAGCACGGCGGAGGCCTCGACCTTCTCCTGGTCCAGCCGGCGCTGCTGGTCCAGCAGCCCCTTGAGCGCCTCGGCCTGGCTGCTGCTGGCCTGCTGGACGGTGGAGGCCTTCTCCAGGTAGCCGGACGGGTCGGAGGTGAGCATCAGCTGGACGGACGGGTCGATGCCGCCGGTGCGGTACTGCTCGCCCGCCACCTCGGCGAGGCCGCCCTGGAGCTGGGTCATCTGCTCCTGGCTGCGGGCCACCTGGTCCTGCAGCTGGTCGGCCTGCTTGCGCAGCTGGTCGGCCCGCTCCTTGGCGCCGTTGTACTTCTCCGCCGCCTGCTCCTGCTCCTCCTGGAGCTGGTCGATCTGCGCCTTGACGTCCGTTTTGTTCGGCTGCGGCGCGGCGTGCGCGGCCACCTGGGCGGAGAGGGCGACCGCGGTCGCAGCAGCAGCGGTGAGCACGGAGATCCGCGCGCGGCTCGGCTGCTTGGGACGGCGGTGGGAGGCCAAGGGTCCTGCTCCTTCTTCCAACGGACTCACCTGATGGGATGAGATTCCGGAAAATAGGTTTGACGCCAGACCCTAGTGAAGATCTATCCGTTTTGCCACTCCCCCGAAGGTGTGAACTCCGGTCCGCACACTGACGACACGGGACCCGCACACCATCCCGGAACCACTCCTGACCAGGCATCGCACGGCCGCTCGGGGTCAGGGGCGCGCCAGCCGGTTCAGCAGCAGCACCGAGGCCACGGGGCGCGCGCCCGCCTTCCGCACGCCGTCCGCGACCTCCCGGTCGGTGGACACCACCACCACCGGACGGCCCTGCGGCTCGGCCCGCACCAGACGGCGGATCAGCTCGTCGGCCGTCTCCCCGGTCCGGCTGAACCGCACCCGGACCCCGCGCGGCGGCGCCATGATCACCGGGACGTCCAGGTCCTGCCCGTCGAACACGCAGGTGACCTCCGCCTGGGTGCGCTGCGCCAGCATCGCCAGCCCGCCCAGCAGCCGGATCCGCTGCTGCTCCAGCGGCAGCGTCGGATAACCGGTCTTGGTCACGTTGTAGCCGTCCACCACCAGGTGCACCTGGGGGATCGCCAGCAGCTGGTCCAGCAGCGCCGGATCGTCCTCGGCCAGCCCGCGCCGGGCCACGTCGTGGGGCGAGGCCGCCCCCGGCACCACCGCCTCCACCAGGTCCGCCGGGCGGATCTGGGAGACCGGCAGCGCCAGCTCCCGCTGGAGCCCCTGGGCCGACTGCAGCACGGTGTCCAGCAGCAGCCGCAGCCGCATGTCCTCGACGCTGCGCCCCTCACGGGCCGACCGGCGGCCCTGCTCGACCGCGTTCTCCAGCTCCGAGACCCGGTGCCTGAGCCTGCGCGCCTCGGTCTCGGCCGCACCGCGCTCGGCCGCGGACTGCGCCTTCAGCGCTTCCAGCTCGCCGGCCACCCGGCGGGTCTCGGCCTGCGCCCGGCGGGTGTCGCTCTCCAGCGACCGCACCTTCTTGCGCAGCGACTCGGCCTCCTTGCGGACGCCGTCCGACTCGGCCCGCTGCCGGTCCACGTCCGCCCGCGCGGAGGCCCGCACCTCGGCCAGCTCGGCGTGCAGCTTCTCCACCAGCCGGGCCGACTCCGCGGCCGCGTCCTCGGCACCGGCCCGCTCGGCCTCCTCGCCGGCCTCGGCCACCAGCCGGCTCCAGCCCGCCGAACGCACCAGGTAGGCGGCGGCCGCGACGTCCATCGGATCGGCGGCGCTCGGGACGGTGCCCGACTCCAGCGCCTTCACCAGGTCCGGCTGCCCGAGGCGCAGCCGCTCCGCTATCCGCACCCGGAAGGCCGGCTCCGCCTCCAGGGCCGCCGCCAGCGCGGTGGCCGCGTACTTGGCCCGCCGCGCCGGGGTGAACTTCACGTACTGACGCAGGCTCTGCGGGAGCTCGCCCGCCGGAAGCCCGCCGAGCGCGTCCGAGGCCAGCCCGACCACGCGCCGGCGCACGCCCTCGGGCAGCGGCCGGTCGAGCTTCTCGACGGCGTGCTCCGCCGCGGGCTCGGAGGAGTCGTTCGCCGCCCCGGCCGCCGCCCCGGCCCGGGCCTCGGCCGCAGCGGGCTGAAGCCCCTGGGCTTCGCCGGGCTCCTTCGCTGCGTCCACCACGTCCTCGGCTCCGATCCTGGTCCAGCGGGGCACGGCCGCGACCTCCCCCTGTCGTCACGCTCCGTGCGTCTTGTTCTGCATTGTCCCGTGCGGCGCGGGTGGGTGCGCCGCGCACCCACCCGCCGCGGCGGCGGGGATCAGCCCTGCTCGGTGGGGGCCTGCGCCCCCTCGGCACCCGGGCGGGCCACCAGCTCGACCTGGTCCACCGCGTTGCACCAGCGGCAGCGCACCGACTCGATGGTCTCGCTCAGCACCTCGGTCTCCTCGACCTTGGACTCGCCGGCCAGGTCGAAATGCAGGAACTCGGTCACCCGCGCGGTGCGGGTCACGTCGAAGCGGGTGAGGTTGCCGCACAGGGTGCAGCGCCAGCGCGTCTCGGCGGTCAGGGCGGGGACGGTCATCGGGGGGTCCTCTCGGGTGGTCCCTTCGTGGGCCAGGCGCTCCCCCCGGAGCCCCGGCATCGGCGGCGGGAGGCGGGAATGCCCGCCCCAAGCCTATTGCCTGGGGCAACCATCGCGGCCACCGGTCGCCCGAACACCCGCACTGGTCCACCTGCCGTAAACCGCCGTGTCACCTGCGGCGCCCGGAGGGATGCTTGGCCGCATGGCGCTCGCGGTCCCCGACGACACCGCCGCCCGGGGCGGCCGCCCGGCCGCGACCGTCCCGGCGGTCAGCTACGCCCTGATCGCACTCAACACCCTGGTCTTCCTGCTCGGCCCGGCCGCCGGGCTCAACCCGCTGTACGGCACCGGCCTGGCCCGGGTCTGCGCGGAGCAGCGGTACGAGCAGCGCTGGGGCGCCGTCCCGGCCGAGGTGCTGGCCGGGCGGCCGCTGACCGCCGCGCAGCTGGCCGAGGCCCCCGACCCGGTCCCCGGCTGCCCGGCCGCCCCGACCCCGGGCAAGCACCCGGCCCTGTCCGTCCTCACCGGGCTCTTCCTGCACGCCGGCTGGCTCCACCTGCTGGGGAACCTGCTCTTCCTCCAGGTCTTCGGCCCCACCGTCGAACGGCGGCTGGGCCGGGCCCGGTACGCCGTCTTCTACCTGGCCGCCGGCAGCCTGACCACGTACGGCTTCGCGCTCGCCGAGGCGCACTCGCCGAACTCCACCCGGGTGCTCATCGGGGCCTCCGGGGCGATCGCCGCCGCGCTCGGCGCCTATCTGCGCCTCCACCCCCGGGCCCGGGTCACCACCCTCGTCCCGCTGCTGCTCTTCCTGCCGCTGCGGTTCCCCGCCTGGCTGGTGCTCGGCCTCTGGTTCGCCCTGCAGTGGTGGTCGGTGCACTCGGCCGGGCCCGGGGTGGCGTACCTGGTCCACGTGATCGGCTTCTCGGCCGGGTTCCTCTACGCCTGCACCGTGGTTCGCCACCCCCCGCGACGACCCGGCCGACGCCCGATACGCTGGCGGCACCCCACAAAGGAGCCCGAACTGTGATCACCGCCATCGTCCTGATCAAGACCAGTGTCGACCGCATCCCGGAGATCGCCGAATCCATCGCCGCCATCGACGGCGTCAGCGAGGTCTACTCGGTGACCGGGGGCTACAACCTGGTGGCGATGGTGCGGGTGCGCCGGCACGACGACCTGGCCGAGGTCATCCCGGGCCGGCTCAACAAGGTCCCGGGCGTGGCCCACACCGAGACCCAGATCGCCTTCCGCACCTACTCCCAGCACGACCTGGAAGCCGCCTTCGCCCTCGGCCTGGACGAGTAACGCTCAGCCCTCGCGCCGCCCCCGGTCGATCTGCACGGTCGCGACGCAGCGCCCGCCCTCGTTGCGGTAGTTCCAGGCCGCCCCGTCCGTGACCAGCTCCCGGACGGCGGTCAGGAAGCGGTCGACGTGCTCGTCCGGCGTCCCGGCGCCGAAGCTCACCCGGATCGCGTTCAGGCTGCGCTCGCCCGGCAGCGAGGGCTCCGGCGCGCCGCACTCGGACGGGGCGACGTCCTCGTCCCCGAGCAGCGTGCGCACCAGCGGGTGGGCACAGAACAGGCCGTCGCGCACCCCGATGCCGTACTCGGCGGACAGCGCGGCCGAGAAGTGCGAGCTGTTCCAGCCCCGGACGACGAAGGACAGCACGCCGACCCGGGCGGAGTCGGAGCCGAACAGGTTCAGCACCTTGACCTGCGGGATCCGCTCCAGCCCGGCCGTCAGCCGGGCGATCAGCTGCTGCTCGCGGGCCTCCAGCGCATCGAAGCCGGCCTCGGTCAGGGCCCGGCAGGCCGAGGCGATCGCGTAGGCGCCGATGACGTTCGGCGAGCCGGCCTCGTGCCGGGCCGGGCCGGTGTGCCACTGCACGGCCACCGAGCCGTCGCTCTCCCGGGCCACCGTCCGGGTCGCCCCGCCGCCGGCCAGGTACGGCTCGGCCGCGTCCAGCCAGTCCGCCCGGCCGGCCAGCACCCCGGCGCCGAACGGCGCGTAGATCTTGTGGCCGGAGAAGGCGATCCAGTCGACGTCCAGCTCGCGGACCGAGACCCGGTGGTGCGGCGCCAGCTGGGCGGCGTCCAGCACCACCCGGGCGCCGTGCCGGTGCGCGGTCCGGGTCAGCTCGGCGACCGGCCACAGTTCGCCGGTCACGTTGGAGGCGCCGGTGACGCAGAGCAGCTTGGGGCCCTCGGGCGCCCCGGCGAGGGCGGCGTCCAGGGCGGCCACCGCCTCGGCCCGGGAGCGCGGCGCCCGCAGGTAGGTGACGCCCAGTCCGGCGTGCGCCCAGGGCAGCAGCGAGGCGTGGTGCTCGGTCTCGAAGGCGAACACCCGGGTGCCGGCCGGAAGGGCCGCGGCCAGCAGGTTGAGCGAGTCGGTGGTGGCCCGGGTGAAGACCACCTGGTCGCCCTCGCGCAGGTCGAGGAACTCGCCGACGGTGCGGCGGCTCTGCTCGAACAGGTCGGTGGACAGCTGGGAGAGGTACCCGGCCCCGCGGTGGACGCTGCCGTAGTACGGCGCGTAGGCGGCGACGTCGTCCCACACCCGCTGGAGCGCCGGGGAGCTGGCCGCGTAGTCCAGCGCCGCGTAACCGACCTTCTCACCGTTGGCGAGCGGGACCTGGACGTCGGCGCCGAGGACGGCGAGCGGGGCGCAGGTCTCGGTGGTGGCGAGAGGGGACATGAGGATGCACTCCTTCAGGGGTGAGGGACCCCGGGAGTGCTAGTCGTCGGGCGTCCGCGCTTGTCGCACGGACGGCTTGCCGTGACGACCCGGTCCTCACCCAGGGCACCCCGCCACGGACGGAGGGTTGCCGGACAGCCAGCTGGGGCTTCGCACTGTCACTCATGACCTGGCCAAGACTCTAGGCCGCGTCCATCGGGTGGTCAAACGGGCATCCAGCATCCGGACAGCGCGGGAGCCCGTGCCGGCGTTCCGGCACGGGCCCCCCAACTACCGCCTCAGATCCGGCTGGTGGCCTCCGACCAGCGTCGCAGCAGGTCCTGCGCGGCACCGGAGTCGATCGCCTCCGCGGCCCGCTCCATGCCGGCCGCCAGCTGCTCGGCGAGCGGCGCCTCGCCGAGGTCCAGCGCGACCAGCGCCGCCGCCGTGTTCAGCAGGACGGCGTCCCGCACCGGCCCGTGCTCCCCCGCCAGCAGCCGCCGTGCGACCTCGGCGTTGTACGAGGCGTCCGCCCCGCGCAGCGCCTCGATGCCGACCAGCTCGATGCCGACGTCCCGCGGGTCGAAGGTGGTCTCGGTGACCACCCCGTCGCGCACCAGCCAGACCTGCGAGGTGGTGGTGATGGTCAGCTCGTCCAGCCCGTCGTCGCCGCGGAAGACCAGCGCCGTCGCGCCCCGTTCGGCCAGCACCCCGGCGATCAGCCCGGCCAGCCGGGTGTCGAAGCAGCCGATGGCGTGCGCGGTGACCCTGGCCGGGTTGGTGAGCGGGCCGAGGATGTTGAAGGAGGTCGGCACCCCGAGGTCGCGCCGCGCGGTGGCGGCGTGCCGCATCGAGGGGTGGAACTTGGCCGCGAAGCAGAAGGTGAGACCGACCTCCTCGGCCACCTCGGCGACCCGCTGCGCGGAGAGGTCCAGCGCCACCCCGAGCTTCTCCAGCACGTCCGAGGAGCCGCTGGCGGAGGAGGCCGACCGGTTGCCGTGCTTGACCACCTTGGCGCCGGCGGCCGCCGCGACGATCGCCGACATGGTGGAGATGTTGACGGTCTTCGCCCGGTCCCCGCCGGTGCCGACGATGTCCACCGCCGGTCCGGGGATCTCCAGCGGCTCGGCGTGCTCGTACATCGCGTCGACCAGGCCGGCGATCTCCTCGACCGACTCGCCCTTGGCCCGCAGAGCGATCATGAACCCGGCCACCTGCACGGGGGACGCCTCGCCGCTCATGATCCGGTCCATCGCCCACGCGGTGGACGCGCGGTCGAGGTCCTCCCCCTGCAACAGCGCGGCCAGGAGGTCCGGCCAGGTGCGGATCACCTGCGCGGGGTCGCTACCGCCGTTCGCAGGGTTCACGTTCACCATGGCTGACTCCAGCTGTTTGTCGGTTCCCCGCTCCGGGGGGACGTCCGTACGGATGGAGCCAGCCTATCGAGCGAAGGGGCCGCTTCTACCCCTCTCTTTTCCAGTTGCCGGGGGGGAATTCAGCGGACGACCGGAGTCCGCTTCGCCAGCCGCGCCCGCAGCAGGGTGGCGACCGCCCCGGCCAGCGCCACCGGCTCCACCGGGCGGGAGATGGCGGCGTCCGCCCGGCTCCAGGCGGCGAGCCAGGAGTCCTGCGGCCGGCCGATCAGCACCAGCACCGGCGGGCAGCCGTAGATCTCGTCCTTGAGCTGGCGCCCGAGCCCCAGCCCCCCGGCCGGAACGGCCTCGCCGTCCAGCACGCAGAGGTCCACGCCCCCCTTCTCCAGTGCCTTGAGCACCGCGGGGGTGGTCGCGCACTCCAGGTAGGACAGTTCCGGAAGATCCTCGGCGGGCCGACGGCCGAGCGCCGTCAGCACCTGCTCGCGGGTGTTGCGGTCGTCGCTGTAGACGAGGACGGTGAGCGTCTCATCGGTCGTGTACGCCATGGACCCTGCTCCCTCAAGTGTGATCCGGACCACGTTCGCCTGATCCGGATGCTACTCCCGATCACCCTCCGCCGAGTCCCCCTCGCGCACGATCCGTCCCGAGCCGCCGCGCCCCGGGCTCACCCGCCCGGAGGACGGCCCGTCACCCGATCCCGTCCAGTCCACCCGTACGGCCGACCCCGGGCCCGTCCCCCTACCTCCCACGGCTGCTCCGACCGTGCAGCGACGCGCCGGGCAACGGGGTCGCAGGCCCCTCCGAGGAACCATCAGAAAAGGGACACGCCGCTGCTCAACCCCCGTCCGGGCACCCCGGCACCCCCCAAGGGGGCATACCGCACGCACCGGACACTCCGAGGGACACCCCCCGACGTGAAGACGGAATAAGGGACCGACATAATGTCCGTCGTGGCGACAGCAACAGCAGTAGAAACCGGGCACGCGCACGGATCGGTCAACCGGCCGAACATGGTCAGCGTCGGAACGATCGTCTGGCTCAGTTCCGAGTTGATGTTCTTCGCGGCCCTCTTCGCGATGTACTTCACGCTCCGCTCCGTCAAGGGGCCGGAGTTCTGGACCGAGAAGGCCCACGCCCTCAACGTGCCCTTCTCCTCGGTCAACACCACGATCCTGGTGCTCTCCTCGCTCACCTGCCAGCTCGGCGTGTTCGCTGCCGAGCGCGGTGACGTGAAGAAGCTCCGGGCGTGGTTCATCCTCACGTTCGCCATGGGCGCGGTCTTCATCGGCGGCCAGGTCTTCGAGTACACCGAGCTGGTCAAGAAGGACGGCCTGTCGCTGTCCTCCGACCCGTACGGCACGGTGTTCTACCTGACCACCGGCTTCCACGGGCTGCACGTGACGGGTGGTCTGATCGCCTTCCTGCTGGTCCTGGGACGGACGTACGCAGCCAAGCGCTTCACGCACGAGCAGGCCACCGCGGCGATCGTCGTGTCGTACTACTGGCACTTCGTCGACGTCGTGTGGATCGGCCTGTTCGCGACCATCTACCTGATCAAGTAACCAGCTGATCAGGTCGCTGGCCACCGGCTGCGGCCCCCGCCCTCACCGGCGACGGGCCGCTTCTGCCGGTGCCGACGCTCCCACCGACCGACCGCGCGCGCAGCCCTAGACAGGCAGCCTCGTGCCGGCCAGACCGGCCGCCGGGTGCACCCACCAGTCGACCAGATCCTGACACCGGGGTTATTCCGTGAAAAAGCTCTCCGCACGACGGCGCCACCCATTGGCGGCGCTGGTCGTCCTACTTCTCGCCCTGGCGGCAACCGGGGGGCTGTACGCCGCGTTCGCGCCCGCCGACAAGGCGCAGGCCGACGTCGCCGCGCAGTCGCTCGCGATCGATGAGGGCAAGAAGCTCTTCGCCGTCGGTTGCTCCTCCTGCCACGGCATGAACGGCCAGGGCAGCAGTGACGGTCCGAGCCTGGTCGGCGTCGGCTCCGCCGCTGTCGACTTCCAGGTCGGCACCGGCCGCATGCCCGCCCAGCAGCCCGGCGCCCAGGTCCCGCGCAAGAAGAACATCTACTCGCAGGCCGAGATCGACCAGCTCGCCGCCTACGTCGCCTCGCTCGGTCCCGGCCCGGTGACCCCGACGGAGGAGCAGTTCACCTCGACCAACCCCGAGGACATCTCCAAGGGTGGCGAGCTGTTCCGCACCAACTGCGCCCAGTGCCACAACTTCGCCGGCCAGGGTGGTGCCCTGACCAAGGGCAAGTACGCCCCGTCGCTCGAGGGCGTGGACGCCAAGCACATCTACGAGGCCATGCAGACCGGCCCGCAGAACATGCCGTCGTTCCCGGACACCACCATGCCCGAGGAGCAGAAGAAGCAGATCGTGGCCTTCGTCCGCCACACCACCAACGATGAGCCCAACCCCGGCGGTCTCACCCTGGGCAGCCTCGGTCCGGTGACCGAGGGTCTGTTCGGCTGGATCTTCGGCCTCGGCACGCTCATCGCGGTCGCGATCTGGGTCGCCGCCCACACCACCAAGGCCAAGAAGTCATGAGCCACGACATGTCAGAAGAGAAGCTCCCGGAGCCGCACGGCTCCGCCGGCGAGGTGGCCGACCACGGCAGCCCGTTCGCCGACCCGGGCCTGCCGGCCCACGAGCCCCGGCGCACCGACATCGACGAGCGGGCCGCCCAGCGCGCCGAGCGCCAGGTCTCGCTGATGTTCGTGATCTCGATGCTCGCCACCGTGGGCTTCATCGCCTCGTACGTGGCCATCGACCCGGACAAGATCGTCTACATCTTCCCGCTCGGTCACGTCAGCGCGCTGAACTTCGCGCTCGGCCTGACCCTGGGCATCGCGCTGTTCATGATCGGCGCGGGCGCGGTCCACTGGGCCCGCACCCTGATGTCGGACGTCGAGCTGCCGGCCGAGCGTCACCCGATCGAGGCTTCCGACGAGGTCCGCGCGGACGTCATCGAGCAGTTCAAGACCGGCGCCGCCGAGTCCGGCTTCGGCCGCCGCAAGATGATCCGCAACACCCTGATCGGCTCCATGGCGCTGGTCCCGCTCTCCGGCGTGGTCCTGCTCCGTGACCTTGGCCCGCTTCCCGAGAAGAAGCTCAAGGAGACCGGTTGGAAGGAGGCGACCGAGGCCAAGCCGCTGCCGCTGATCAACATGAACACGCTGCAGCCGATGAAGCCCGAGGACATCGTCATCGGCTCGCTCACCTTCGCCATGCCGGAGGGCCTGTCCACGCACAGCGAGGACTTCCAGCAGCGGATCGCCAAGGACGCCCTGATGCTGGTCCGCATCGCGCCCGAGGACATCAAGGACGAGAAGTCCAAGGAGCTCGGATTCGAGGGCATCCTCGCCTACTCCAAGATCTGCACCCACGTCGGCTGCCCGATCAGCCTGTACGAGCAGCAGACCCACCACGCGCTCTGCCCCTGCCACCAGTCGACCTTCGACCTGGCGGACGGCGCCCGCGTCATCTTCGGCCCGGCCGGTCACCCGCTGCCGCAGCTGAAGATCATCACTGACGAGAAGGGCAACCTGGTCGCCACCGGCGACTTCGATGAGCCCGTCGGCCCGAGCTACTGGGAGCGTGCTCGATGAGTAGCGCGAGCAGCACCACGACCGGTGCCGCCAAGCCCTCCAGCACGCGTGAGAAGCCCGCCAACAAGTGGGAAGCCGCGGCTGACTGGACGGACGGCCGGCTGGGGATCTACTCCCTCGCCAAGGCCAACCTGCGGAAGATCTTCCCGGACCACTGGTCCTTCATGCTGGGCGAGATCTGCCTCTACACGTTCGTCATCATCATCCTGACCGGCGTCTACCTGACGCTGTTCTTCAAGCCCTCGATGGCCGAGGTCGTCTACGACGGCTCGTACGTGCCGCTCAAGGGCATCCCGATGTCGGAGGCCTACGCCTCCACGGTGGACATCAGCTTCGAGGTCCGCGGCGGTCTGCTGATCCGTCAGATCCACCACTGGGCCGCCCTGGTCTTCGTGGCCGCGATGCTCGTGCACATGATGCGCGTGTTCTTCACCGGCGCGTTCCGCAAGCCGCGTGAGATCAACTGGGTCTTCGGCTTCCTGCTGCTGGTCCTGGGCATGTTCGACGGCTTCTTCGGCTACTCCCTGCCGGACGACCTGCTGTCGGGCACCGGTATCCGCTTCATGGAAGGCGCGATCCTCGCCGTCCCGCTGATCGGCACCTACGTCCAGATGTTCCTGTTCGGGGGCGAGTTCCCCGGCCACGACATCGTGCCGCGCTTCTTCACGATCCACGTGCTGCTGATCCCGGGCATCATGCTCGGCCTGCTGGTGGCGCACCTGATCCTGGTCTTCTACCACAAGCACACCCAGTGGGCGGGCCCGGGCAAGACCGAGAAGAACGTCGTCGGCATGCCGCTGATGCCGGTCTACATGGCCAAGGCCGGTGGCTTCTTCTTCCTGGTGTTCGGCCTCATCGCCGTCGTCTCGGCGATCGCCACGATCAACCCGATCTGGGCGTACGGCCCGTACCGTCCGGACCAGGTCTCCACGGACGCCCAGCCCGACTGGTACATGGGCTTCTCCGAGGGCCTGATCCGTGTCATGCCGGGCTGGGAGATCAGCGTCTGGGGCGGCCACACCCTCAACCTGGGTGTCATGATCCCGCTGGCGATCTTCCCGCTGGTCCTGGTCTCGATCGCGGTCTACCCGTTCATCGAGAGCTGGATCACCGGCGACAAGCGCGAGCACCACATCCTGGACCGCCCGCGCAACGCTCCGGTCCGCACCGCCCTGGGTGCCGCCTGGATCAGCCTCTACCTGGTGCTGCTGATGGGTGGTGGCAACGACCTGTTCGCCACCCACCTGCACCTGTCGATCAACTCGATCACCTACTTCGTCCGCGTCGGCTTCTTCGTCGTCCCGGTCGTCGTCTTCATCATCACCAAGCGCTGGTGCCTCGGCCTCCAGCGCCGTGACAAGGAGAAGGTGCTGCACGGCCGCGAGACGGGCGTCATCAAGCGCCTGCCGCACGGCGAGTTCATCGAGGTGCACGCCCAGCTGCCGCAGAAGGACCTGTTCAAGCTCACCGCGCACGACCAGAACCAGCCGGTCGAGCTGCCGGCCCAGACGGACGAGAACGGCGTGGCCCGCAAGGCCGGCGTCCTCACCCGCACCCGGGCCAAGCTCTCCCGCGGCTTCTACGGCGAGGGCAGCCAGATCCCCAAGCCGACCGCCGAGGAGCACCACGAGATCACCAGCGGCCACGGCCACCACTGATCCCGTAAGCGCCACAGCGCCACCCCGAGGGCCGCTGACCAGAGTTCTTCTGGTCGGCGGCCCTCGGGCTTTCCCAGGTCTGCCAGTCCCGTACCCGCCCGCCGCGCCACCAGGAGCCCCCGTGCAGCTGTCCGTCGACCCCGCCTCGGCCACTCCCCCGTACGAGCAGATCCGCGCCCAGATCGCCGACCGGGCCCGCTCCGGCGAGCTGCCGACCGGGCTGCGGCTGCCCACCGTCCGGGCCCTGGCCGAGGAGCTGGGGCTGGCCGCCGGCACCGTCGCCCGGGCCTACCGCGAGCTGGAGGCGGACGGCGTGGTGGAGACCCACGGCCGGCGCGGCACGCTGATCGCCGCCACCGGGGACGCCGCCCACCGGCTGACCGCCGAGGCCGCCGCCGAGTTCGCCGCCCGGGCGAGCCGCCTGGGCGTCTCCCGCTCGGACGCCCTGGCCGCCGTGGACACCGCTCTGCGGCTGGCCTTCCCGGAGGGCTGACGGGCCCCTCCCGGGCCCGTCAGAGGTCGGGGCGGATCATCCCCGCGGCGGGGGCCTGGGAGGGCGGTGCGGTGGTGCTGACGGGCTGTCCCGAGGCGCTGTGCTTGACCCAGTCCGTCCAGGCGACGTTCCAGTCCCCGAAGCCGTTGCCGAAGGACTCCATCGCGCCGCCCCGGCTGTTCACCACCGTCACCAGGTCCCCGACCCGGGTGTGCTGGTAGAACCACTCGGCGTTGCCGGTGCTCATGCCGGTGCAGCCGTGGCTGACGTTCTCGATGCCCTGCGAGCCGACCGACCAGGGCGCCGCGTGGACGTACTCGCCGCTCCAGGTCACCCGGGTGGCCCACTTCACGTCGAGGTCGTACGACTCCGTGCTGCCAGCGGCTATGCCGATGGTCTCGCCGTTCATCCGGACCGACCGCTCCTGGCCGAGCACCACCTTGACGCCGTTGCGGGTGTCGAAGCCGGGCTTGCCGGTGGTGACCGGGATGGTCTTCAGCACCTCGCCGTCGCGCTTCAGGGTGAGCTCGTGGGCGGCCGCGTCGATCACCGACTCCACCCGCTCGCCGATCCGCAGCTTCAGCGAGCTGCGGTCGCCGCCGTAGAGGCCGTCCGCGATCCGGCTGCCGGTGCCGTCGAAAGCCAGCGAGACGGCCGTGCCGGCCGGCCAGTAGGACTCCGGGCGGAAGTGCAGGTTCTTGTCGTCCACCCAGTACCAGGCCCCGGTGACGACGGGCTGGGAGCCGACCGTCAGGGCCCGCTCGACCTCCTGGCGGGCCTGCGGGTCCGTCACCGCCTCGGAGAGCTGCACGGTGAGCGGCTGGCCCACCCCGTAGACGCCGGTGCCGGAGGAGTCCGGGCCGAGCTTGGCGGTCAGCAGGCGCTGGGCGGCGACGGTGCTGAAGCTCGCGGTGGTGTCGCCGCGGCCGCCCCTGCCGTCGTCGGCGGAGATCCGCACCGTGTACGCGGTCGAGGCCTTCAGCCGGCCGGTGGTCTGCCAGCTGCGCTGGTCCTCCGCGAGCTTCCCGGCGACCACCCGGCCGTCCGGGCCGACCACGGTGACGTCGGTGAGCGTGCTGCCCTGGACGGCGCTCACGGTGACCGGCTGGGAGGGATCGGCCGTGCCGTCCGCCGAGAGGTGGACCAGCGGGGCCGCGTCGATCCGGTGCGGCCCGGCGGGCTCGTCGACCCCGGCCGTGCAGGCGGCCAGCGGGGCCAGCACTGCGAGGGCCAGCGAGATGCCGCCTAGAGCTGCGATTCCACGCCTGTCGGCCATGACCGCCTCCGAGGGTTCGCACGATTGATCAGATCGTAGGAACGCCCCCCGGTGAAGCGACATCCGAGGGACTTCCCGTTCACCCACCGGAGTGAGGCCGTCATCCCGGGGACGCAGCAGGACCGGGGAACGCGGCAACGCCGGGGGACGCAGCAGGGCCGGCCCCCCGTGCGGGAGGACCGGCCCTGGTGCGGAGGCGGGAACCTACTGGTTCTGGTTCTCGCCCCGGTAGAACTCGAAGACCCATCCGAAGATGCCGATCATGATGATCGGGGCGGCCCAGAACATCAGCCACCAGCCGAAGATCACGCCCAGGAAGGCGAGCGCGCCACCGAGCGCCAGCGAGAGCGGCTGCCAGCTGTGCGGGGCGAAGAAGCCCAGCTCGCCGGAGTCGTCCGCGACCTCGGCCTCGGGGTTGTCACCCGCGCCGCTGTCCACCCGGCGGGCGGTGAAGGCGAGGTAGTACCCGATGAAGGCACACAGGCCGAAGGCCAGGAACAGCGCGGTGGTACCGGCCGCCTCGATGCCCTTGTCCGAGTGGTTGGTCCACAGGCCGTAGGTCACGGCCATGGCCAGCACGAAGACCGACAGGCCAAGGAAGATCTTTCCCTGTTCCTTCATCAGGCGTCGCCCTCCTTGTTGCCCTTGCCCAGCTTCGGGGCGTCGTACTTCGCCGGGGTCACACCGGCGAGGTGCTTGGCCGGCTCGCCGTGGTTCTCCAGGTAGTCCAGCGCGGCGATCTCCGGGTGGTGGAGGTCGAAGGCCGGGGATTCGGAGCGGATCCGCGGGAGGGTGAGGAAGTTGTGCCGCGGCGGCGGGCAGGAGGTCGCCCACTCCAGCGAGCGGCCGAAGCCCCACGGGTCGTCCGCGGTGACCTTCTCGCCGTACTTGGCGGTCTTCCAGACGTTGTAGAGGAACGGCAGGATCGACAGGCCGAGCACGAAGGAGCCGATGGTCGAGACGGTGTTCAGGGTGGTGAAGCCGTCCGAGGCCAGGTAGTCGGCGTAGCGGCGGGGCATGCCCTCCGCGCCGAGCCAGTGCTGCACCAGGAAGGTGGTGTGGAAGCCGAAGAACAGCGTCCAGAAGGTGATCTTGCCGAGGCGCTCGTCCAGCATCTTGCCGGTCATCTTCGGCCACCAGAAGTGGAAGCCGGCGAACATCGCGAACACGACGGTGCCGAAGACCACGTAGTGGAAGTGGGCGACGACGAAGTACGAGTCCGAGACGTGGAAGTCGATCGGCGGGGAGGCCAGCAGAACACCGGTCAGACCACCGAAGAGGAAGGTGACCAGGAAGCCGACCGTCCAGAGCATCGGGGTCTCGAAGCTCAGCGAGCCCTTCCACATGGTGCCGACCCAGTTGAAGAACTTCACACCGGTCGGGACCGCGATCAGGAAGGTCATGAACGAGAAGAACGGCAGCAACACCTGCCCGGTGACGTACATGTGGTGCGCCCACACCGTCACGGACAGACCGGCGATCGCGATGGTGGCCGCGACCAGACCGGAGTAACCGAACATCGGCTTGCGGCTGAAGACCGGGATGATCTCCGACACGATGCCGAAGAACGGCAGCGCGATGATGTACACCTCGGGGTGGCCGAAGAACCAGAAGAGGTGCTGCCACAGCAGGGCACCGCCGTTGGCCGGGTCGAAGACGTGGGCACCGAACTTGCGGTCCGCCTCCAGGGCGAACAGCGCGGCGGCCAGCACCGGGAAGGCCAGCAGGACCAGCACCGAGGTCAGCAGGACGTTCCAGACGAAGATCGACATCCGGAACATCGTCATGCCCGGAGCGCGCATGCAGATGATCGTGGTGATGAAGTTGACCGCGCCGAGGATCGTGCCGAAGCCGGAGAAGGCCAGACCCATGATCCACATGTCGCCGCCGATGCCGGGCGAGTGCACCGCGTCGGACAGCGGGGAGTAGGCGAACCAACCGAAGTTCGCGGCGCCGTTCGGGGTCAGGAAGCCCGCCACCGCGATGGTCGAGCCGAAGAGGTACAGCCAGTACGCGAACATGTTCAGACGCGGGAACGCCACGTCCGGGGCGCCGATCTGGAGCGGCATGATCCAGTTCGCGAAGCCGGCGAAGAGCGGCGTCGCGAACATCAGCAGCATGATCGTGCCGTGCATCGTGAACGCCTGGTTGAACTGCTCGTTCGACAGGATCTGGGTCCCGGGACGAGCCAGCTCGGCACGCATGACCAGGGCGAGGATGCCACCGATCAGGAAGAAGGCGAACGACGTGCCCAGGTACAGCGTGCCGATCGTCTTGTGGTCAGTGGTGGTCAACCACTTGATGATGGTCGAACCCGGCTTGCGGGTCCGCTGCGCCCCGACCGTGACGGCCTCGGCGCCCCCGCCGGCCGCGGCGGGCTCGTTGAGGATTGTCACTTCTCTTCACTTCCCATGGTGATCAGGCCGGAGGGCACCGCACCGTTCTGGCCCTTGGCACGAAGCTCGGCCAGGTGCTTGTCGTAGTCGGCGCGGTCGACGACCTTGACGTTGAACAGCATGCGCGAGTGGTCGACGCCGCAGAGCTCGGCGCACTTGCCCATGTACTCGCCCTTGACGGTCGGCGTGACCTCGAACTTGTTCACCACGCCCGGCACGACGTCCATCTTCATCAGGAAGTTGACGGGCCAGAAGTCGTGGATGACGTCACGCGAGGTGAGGCGGAACTGAACCGACTCGTTGACCGGCAGCCAGAGCGTCGGAGCGTCCTTGGGCGTACCGACCTCGTACGCGGCGTCCCGGTTGGCCGGGTCGGGAGTCTCGGTGTTCTCGTAGTTGAACGCCCAGCTCCACTGGAAACCGACCACGTTGACGTAGTGCTGCGGCTTCTCGGAGGTGGCGGTCAGCTTCGCCTCGTCGCGGGCGACGAAGTAGAAGAGGACCGAGACGATGATGATGGGGACCGCGGTGTAGAGCGCCTCGATGGGCACGTTGTACCGGGTCTGCGGAGGGACCTCCACACCGGTGCGCTTGCGCCGGTGGAAGATCACGCTCCAGATGATCAGACCCCACATCAGTACGCCGACCACCAGCGCCGCGATCCAGGAGCCCTGCCACATCCGGAGGACCAAGGGCCCTTCCTGGGTGACGGGACTCGGGAGGCCAAGCCTGGGGAGGTCGTTGGCCGAGCAGCCGGTGGCGGTCGCGATGACGAGGCCCAGTGCCAGCGCCTGAGGCAGCTTCCGCCGCATCGTGCGCCGCGGCGAGCGGTCGGAGCCGTTGGGACTCACGTAGCGCCTTCCCGAAGTCTCGCCCGCCTTCGCGTCGCCCCGGGGAGGAGTGTGAGCCTCCCCGGCGACCCGTCCACGGGCACGGTTTGAATGCTTATGCGGGCCAAACCCTACTCCAGCCTTATGCGCTCCTGACGGGCAGCCCCCGGTAACGCGCCGCCCGCTAGCCCGATCAGGCCCGGTGGGGGCTGCGTCGCAGGTCATCGTAGGCATTCGAGGTCCGTACGCCCGATCGGGGGATGACCTCGGACGACGCCCGTGACGGCCCGTCGGACGCGGACGAAGCGGACATTCGGGATGATCGACTGACGGCGGGTGAGCCGTGCGAGGGGCCCCTGACTCCGGCCGGGTGTGTCGTTAAATGTCACCGTGTACTTCGACGCGGCCTCGACGGCCCCTCTGCACCCCGTCGCGCGGCAGGCTCTGACCGCCGCCCTGGACGAGGGCTGGGCCGATCCGGCCCGGCTCTACCGCTCCGGCCGACAGGCCCGGATGCTGCTGGACGCCGCCCGCGAGACGGTGGCCGCGGTGCTGGGCACCCGGGCGGACGAGATCGCCTTCACCGCGAGCGGCACCCAGGCCGTCCAACTCGGCCTGCTGGGCGCGCTGACCGGGAACCGGCGGCGCGGCGGCCACTTCGCGCACTCCGCGGTGGAGCACTCCAGCGTGCTGCACGTCGCGGAACGCCACCTGGCGGGCGGGGGCGAGGTCTCGGTGGCGCCGGTGGACCGCGGCGGCCGGGCCGACCCGGCGGCCTTCGGCGCGCTGCTGCGCCCGGACACCGCGCTGGCCGCGCTGCAGAGCGCCAACCACGAGGTCGGCACGGTCCAGCCGGTCGGCGAGGTCGCCGAACTGTGCGCCGCGGCCGGCGTCCCGCTGCTGGTGGACGCCGCGCAGAGCGCCGGGCGGATGGACGTCCCGGCGGGCTGGTCGCTGCTGACCGCGAGCGCCCACAAGTGGGGCGGCCCGCCCGGGGTCGGGGTGCTGGCGGTGCGCAAGGGCGTCCGGTACGCCTCGCCGCTGCCGGCCGACGAGCGCGAGGGCGGCCGGGTGCCCGGCTACGTCAACGTCCCCGCGATCGTGGCCGCGGCCGCCTCGCTGCGCGCCGTACGCGCCGAGGCCGAGCGGGAGAACAGCCGGCTGCACGCGCTGGTGGAGCGGATCCGCACCCGGGTGCCGCAGCTGGTGCCCGAGGTCGAGGTGGTCGGCGACCCGGTGCGGCGGCTGCCGCACATCGTCACCTTCTCCTGCCTGTACGTGGACGGGGAGGTGCTGCTGACCGAGCTGGACCGGGCGGGCTTCGCGGTCTCCTCCGGCTCCTCCTGCACCTCGTCCACGCTGACGCCCAGCCACGTGCTGGCGGCGATGGGCGTGCTCACCGAGGGGAACGTGCGGGTCTCGCTGCCGTACGGGACGGCCGAGGCCGACGTGGAGCGCTTCCTCGCGGTGCTGCCGGAGCTGGTGGCCGGCGTCCGGGCGCCGCTCGGGCTGGACCTGCCGGCGCCCGGGCCCGCGCCCGAACCCGAGCCGGCGGCCCGGGAGTCGCTGCTGGTCATCGACGCGCTGGGCAAGCGCTGCCCGCTGCCGGTGATCGAGCTGGCGAAGCGGATCGGCGAGGTGCCGCGGGGCGGCACGGTCGCGGTGCTGGCGGACGACGAGGCGGCCCGGCTGGACATCCCGGCCTGGTGCGGGATGCGCGGGCAGGAGTACGCGGGCGAGGCCCCGGCCGCCGAGTACGGCGGCGACCGGGGCTCGGCCTACCTCGTGCTGCGTCGCTCCTGAGCGGGGCGGACTACTTGACCAGGTGCGCGCTGATCTCGGCGACCGCCTCGGCGCCGTAGGCCTCCTCGAAGCGCTTCAGGAAGGCGGCCGGGCGCAGCTCGTACTCCTGGGTGCCGACGGTCTCGATCACCAGGGTGGCGAGCATGCAGCCGAGCTGGGCGGAGCGCTCCAGGTCGAGGTCCCAGGACAGGCCGGCCAGGAAGCCGGCGCGGAAGGCGTCGCCGACGCCGGTCGGGTCGACCTTGGCCTCCTCCTTGGCGCAGCCGACCAGGATCGGCGCCTCGCCCTTGCGCTCGATCCGGACGCCCTTGCTGCCCAGGGTGGTGATCCGGGTGCCGACGCGGGTGAGCAGCTCCTCGGCGCCCCAGCCGGTCTTGCTCTCGATCAGCGCGGCCTCGTACTCGTTGGTGAAGAGGTACGCGGCGCCGTCCACGATCTCGCGGATGTCGTCGCCCTCCAGGCGGGCCAGCTGCTGGGAGGGGTCGGCGGCGAAGGCGTAGCCGCGGGTGCGGCACTCCTGGGTGTGGCGGACCATGCCCTGCGGGTCGTCGGCGCCGATCAGGACGAGGTCCAGGCCGCCGACGCGGTCGGCGATCGGCTTCAGCTCGATGTTGCGGGCCTCGGCCATGGCACCGGTGTAGAACGAGGCGATCTGGTTGTGGTCCTCGTCCGTGGTGCACATGAAGCGCGCGGTGTGCCGGGTCTCGGAGATGTGGACGGAGTCGCAGTCCACGTTGTTGCGCTCCAGCCAGCTGCGGTACTCGGCGAAGTCCGCGCCGGCGGCGCCGACCAGGACCGGGCGCAGGCCGAGCACACCCATGCCGAAGGTGATGTTCGGCGCGACGCCGCCGCGGCGGATGTCCAGGGTGTCGACCAGGAAGGACAGCGACACGGTGTGCAGCTGCTCGGCGACGAGCTGGTCGGCGAACCGGCCGGGGAACGTCATCAGGTGGTCGGTGGCGATCGAGCCGGCAACGGCGATACGCACGGAAGGTCTCCTCAGGATGGCTGCGGGGCCAACGGGCAGGCGGGGATGAACCCACCCACGGTACCCGGCCCCGGGGAGCGCCCAGGCAAGAGTGCCGCAAGTTGCCGCCCGCACGGCCATGGTGGCACCCGTGGCCCTCGAACGTGTACTACCTCCCGGTAGCACTGGTGGGCGGCCGGGCCCCTGCCTAGGGTCGGCCGTGGGGGCCCGTCGCGCGGGCCCCGCCGTCGACCGTGGCAGCGTGGCCACGGCCCTGGATCGGAGCGATGCCCGATGATGACCGACCACTGCTCCCCGCCCGTCCTGCGGACCGAGGACGGCGAGACGCTCGACGCCCTGGTGGACTCCTCCCGGCGGCTGCGCCGGTTCTGGCCGCAGCTCGCGGCCGGTCCGCAGCCCGCCGCCCCCGCGCCGACCGGCTTCCGGGTCCCGTCCGGGGCGCAGCGGATGGTGGCCGGGATGGCCGAGTACGGCTTCTGAGCCCGCGCCGGAACGGATCCGACCGGTACGGAACCGGATCCGACCGGAGCACGTCACATCCGCGCGGAGCGGCGAGGAAGCGGCACCGCTGAACCCTCGGGAGGATGTGCAGATGGAACCGGAGACGATGCCCCGGCGCGGTCGGCGGGCGGTGGCCCTGGCGGGTCTGGCGCTGGCGGCGGTGATGACGGTGGCCGGCTGCGGCGGGGGCGGCAAGCCCGCCTCGGACGCCGCGGCGAGCGGCTCGGCCGCCGCGTCGGCCTCGGAGAGTGCCTCCCCGCAGGCCCCGACGGACTCCGCGAGCCCGTCCTCGGCGGCGCCGACCGGGAGTTCCTCCGGCGCCTCGCAGCCGGCCCGGCCGCCGGGCGGCTTCACGCCCACCCCGGCCTCGCCCGCGCCCGGGCAGCCGGCCCCCGGCACTCCCCCGGGCAACGGGATCGCGGTGGGCGAGCCGAACCCGAACGGTTCTGGCGCGCCCGTCCGTCCGCCGGTCGCCTACCGGGTGGACGGCACCACCAAGCTGACCGTCTACTTCTTCGGCGGGGTCTGCACCACGTACACGCTGAAGGCGGACGAGTCCCAGCCGGGCCGGGTGGACGTGCTGGTCGTGCCGGGCCCGCCCACCGTCCAGCCCGGGCAGGTGTGCAACGCGCTGGCCAAGCGGCAGTCGGTCTCGGCCGACCTGCGCTCGCCGCTGGCCGGGCGGACCGTCGTCGACCGGACCAGCGGCCAGGAGCTGCCGCTGGAGGGCGACCCGCACATGGGGCCGGACCCGGTGAGCCCGGACGTCGCCGGACGGTAGCCGTCCCCGCGGGCGCCGGGCGGCCCCGCGCGGGCGGGAAACGAGAAGGCGGCCCCGGGGTGATCCCCGGGGCCGCCTTCCGCAGCGGGCCTAGCTGAACGAGTCGCCGCAGGCGCAGGAGCCGGTGGCGTTCGGGTTGTCGATGGTGAAGCCCTGCTTCTCGATGGTGTCGACGAAGTCGACGGTGGCGCCGCCCAGGTACGGGGCGCTCATCCGGTCGGTGACGACCTTGACGCCGTCGAAGTCCTTGATCACGTCGCCGTCGAGCGAGCGCTCGTCGAAGAACAGCTGGTAACGCAGGCCGGAGCAGCCACCGGGCTGGACGGCGACGCGCAGCGCGAGGTCCTCGCGGCCCTCCTGCTCCAGCAGGGCCTTGACCTTGCCCGCGGCGGCATCGGTGAGGAGGATGCCACTCTCGACGGTGGTCTCGTCCTGGACGGTCATCTGCTTTCTCCCGGTCTTGACGACGGTCTGCCGCCAGTGCCAACCAACAGCCGTCCGGTTTCATTTCCCGGACGGCGATTGATTTCTGCGGCCTGTTCGCGACCGAATATCCGTGGGCCGGGTGTGCCACCCGCGTCCCCTACGCTCCCCATGCTCGCACACCCCCGCGGGACGGGTCACCGCGCGAGGTGCGGATCCGGGCGAACCGGCCCCGCGGCGGGCCGCCGGACGCCAGGATGGTTCCCATGATCCTTCGCCCGGTCAGGGACACCGCCGCGGACGCGGAGGCCGTCCAGGAGCTCGCCGACGCCGCGTTCGCCGACGCCTCCCCGGCCGCGGCGGCGCCGGGGCCGACGCCGCTGCGACTGGCCCGGACCAGACACCTGGCGCGCACCGATCCCGGCGGCTGCTGGCTGGCGGAGAGCGCCGGCGAGCCGGTCGGGGCGGTGCTGTCGATCCGCCGGGAGGGCCTGTGGGCGCCGTCGCTGTACGCCGTCCGGCCGTCCGCGCAGGGCAGGGGCGTCGGGCGGCTGCTGCTGGAACGGGCGGCGGCGCACTCCCGGGGCTGTCTGCGCGGGATGGTCTGCGCGGCGGACTCCCCGGCGGCGGCCCGCCGCTACCGGCTGGCCGGCTTCACCCTGCACCCGGCGATGCGGCTGGCCGGGCGGGTGGACCGGGAGGGGCTGCTCGACCCGGGGGACATCCCGGTGCACCGCGGCAACGCCACCCACCTGCACCTGCTGGACTCGGTGGACCGGCGGCTGCGCGGGTCCGCGCACGGGCCGGACCACGAGCTGATGCTGGGCCACTTCGAGGAGCTGCTGATCGCCGACGCGCTGGCCGGCAGCGGCTACTGCTACCGGGACGGCGGCGTGGTGCGGCTGCTCGCGGCCACCAGCAAGCGGATCGCCGCCCGGCTGCTGCGCGAGGCGCTGTCCCGGGTGCCGGAGGGGACCGAGGCGCGGGTGGAGCACCTGACCGCGGAGCAGGAGTGGGCGCTGGACGTCGGGCTGGAGGTCGGGCTGACGCCGCGGGCCGCAGGCTTCGTCGGGGTCCGCGGGATGCGGCCGCCGGCGCCGTACCTGCCGAGCGGGGCGTTCCTGTAGGGCGCGGGCACGCGTACGGCCCCGCCGGGACTGCCGACGGGGCCGTGACGGGAGCGGGCTCAGGCCATGGTGTCCAGGATCTCCCGGACCATCTCCATGGTGGTGCCCGGGTGCAGGAAGGCGAACCGGGCGACGGTCTCGCCGTCCCAGCCGGTGGGGGTGACGAAGCCGATCTGGTCCGCGAGCAGCTGCTGCGACCAGCGGTAGTAGTCGTCGTTGGTCCAGCCCTTGCGCTTGAAGCAGACCGCCGAGAGCTGCGGGTCGAACAGCAGTTCCAGGTGCTCGGTCTCGCGGATCAGCTGCGCGGTCTCGCGGGCCAGGGTGAGGCCGGCCTCGATGGCGTCGGTGTAGGCCTGGACGCCGTGCACGGCCAGCGAGAACCAGAGCGGCAGGCCGCGGGCGCGCCGGGTCAGGTGGTAGGCGTAGTCGGTGGGGTTCCACTCGTCGCCCTCGGTGTGCAGGACGTCCAGGTAGGAGGCGTCCTGGGTGTGCACGGCGCGGGCGAGCTGCGGGTTGCGGTAGATCAGCGCGGCGCAGTCGAAGGGGGCGAACAGCCACTTGTGCGGGTCGACCACGAAGGAGTCGGCGTGCTCGATGCCCTCGTAGCGCTCCCGCACCGAGGGGGCGAACAGGCCCGCGCCGCCGTAGGCGCCGTCCACGTGGAACCACAGGTCGCGCTCGCGGGCGACCTCGGCCAGGCCCTTGAGGTCGTCGACGATGCCCTCGTTGGTGGTGCCGGCGGTGCCGACGACGCCGATCACCGTCTCCGGGTTCGGGTCGGCGGCCAGGGCGGCGCGCAGCGCCTCGCCGGTGAACCTGCGGTCGACGGTCGGGACCTTGAAGGCCTCGACGCCGATGATGTTGAAGGTGTTCTTGACCGAGGAGTGCACCTGGTCGGCGACGGCTATCCGCAGCCGCGCCTCCGGTCCGACGCCCAGTCGGCGGCGGGCGGTGTCGCGGGCGACCACCAGGGCGGAGAGGTTGCCGGCCGAGCCGCCGGAGACGAAGGTGCCGCCGGCCGACTGGGGCAGGCCCGCGCGGTCGGCGATCAGGCGCAGCACCTGGTTCTCGGCGGCGATCGCGCCGGCCGCCTCCAGCCAGGAGATGCCCTGCAGGGAGGCGCAGGAGACGACCATGTCGAACAGCAGCGCGGCCTTGGTCGGGGCGCACGGGATGAAGGACAGGTAGCGCGGGCTGTCGGCGGAGATGACCGCCCGGGACAGCTCGTGGTCGTACAGCTTGAGCACGTCGACCGGGTTGTTGCCGTCCTGGTTCAGCAGGCCGGACAGCTGGGCGCGCAGGTGCTCGCCGTCCCCGGGGTGGTCGAGCGGGACGGGGTCGTACTGCAGCCGCTCCCGCATGTAGTCGAAAACCAGGTCGACCAGTTCGTTGTCGGGCCGGTGCATGCGGTCGGGTGCTGCGGACACGGCTGTCCCTCTCGGCGTGGGGTGTCGGGGGGCGTCCGACCGGCGGGACGCCTCACCGCGACGACCGGACGTGATCAGCGTAGGCAGCACGAGCGCCTCACCGCGCGTCGGAACGCGGCTGGTCAGGCAGGTTTCGGGCGTCTTCGGGCCGGTCCGCGCAGGATTCCTGCGTGGGGGCCGGGAAGGTCGCGTCCGGTGGGTCCCGGCGGGCCCGGCGACGGCCCGCGGGACACCGCCCGGGTCACCCGATGAGCTGGGAGAGGACCACCGAGGAGCGGCTGCGCTGGACTCCGGGCTCGCGCCGGATGCGCTCGATGACGGCCTCCAGGTGGCGCATGTCGGCGGCCCGCAGGTGCACCAGGGCGTCCGGGTCGCCGGTGACCGTCCAGGCGGCGATCACCTCGGGGAACTGCCGCAGGCTGGCGAGGATCTCCTCGGGGGCGGTGCGCTCGCGGCAGTAGACCTCGACGAAGGCCTCGGTCTGCCAGCCCAGCACGGACGGGTCGAGCACCACGGTGAAGCCCCGCACCACGCCGCGCGCCCGCAGCCGGTCGATCCGCCGGCGCACGGCGGTGGCGGAGAGGTTCACCTGCAGGCCGATCTCGGCGTACGAGGCACGGCCGTCGCTGCCGAGCCGGGCGAGCAGGAGCCGGTCGGTCTCGTCCAGGTCGGCCCCGACCACCTCGTGCGCTCGGCTGCTGGTCATGGGTGCGGGGCTCCACGGGTCGTACGGGGGTCGGTGGGGCGCTCCGGCGGCGGGCTGCCACTGCCGAAACGGTTCGTCACCATTCTGGCGGATGACCTGGACGAGTTCACCGCCGAAGGATGACGGGCCGGAGGCCGTCACGGAACGAGCAGCACGATCTTCCCCCGGGTGCGGCCCTCGGCGCTGAGCGCCTGGGCGGAGGCGGCCTGGGCCAGCGGGAAGGTCGAGGCGACGGTGACCGTCAGCCGGCCGTCGTCGGCGATCGCGGCCAGCTCGGCGAGGTCGCCGGCGTCCGGGCGGACCCAGACGTACCGGCCGCCGAGCGCCTTGACCCCGAAGTCGGTGGTCGAGGCGATCCGGCCCGGGTCGGCCACCAGGCCGGCCGAGACCTGGACGGCACCGTGGCCGACCAGGTCGAGGGCCGCGTCCACCCCGTCGGGGGCGAGCGCGCGGACCCGGTCGGCCAGGCCCTCGCCGTACACCACCGGCTCGGCGCCGAGGCCCCGCAGGAAGTCGTGGTTGCGCTCGGCCGCGGTGCCGATCACCCGGGCGCCGAAGGCCCGGGCCAGCTGCACCGCCAGGTGGCCCACCCCGCCCGCGGCGGCGTGCACCAGGACGGTCTCCCCCTCGGCGAGGCGCAGCGCCCGCAGGCCCTGCAGGGCGGTGAGCCCGGCCAGCGGCAGGCCGCCGGACTGCGCCCAGTCCAGCGCGGCCGGCTTGCGGGCCAGGGTGCGGACCGGGGCGGAGACCAGCTCGGCGTAGGTGCCGTGCTCGACGGCGTCCTTGCGGACGTAGCCGTAGACCTCGTCGCCCGGGGCGAACTCGGTGATCCCGCCGCCGACGGCGCGCACCACGCCGGCCAGGTCCCAGCCCATGACCAGCGGGAAGTGCGCGTCGAGGATGCCGTCCAGGGCGCCGTCCCGGACCTTCCAGTCCACCGGGTTCACCCCGGCCGCCCGGACCTCGACCAGGACGGAGTCGGGTCCGACCTTGGGGTCGGGCAGGTCGGTGTACTCGACCACCTCGGGGCCGCCGTAGCGGTTGATCGCGATTGCTTTCATGGCTCAGCCATACCCGTGGGCTTCGAAGTATCGATTCGGCCACGCCGGACTGCCCCGAATCGGCTATCGGGCTCCGCCGGGGGTCCGTTTCGGCGAGCGGTTCTCGTCACATCGACAGGATGGCCATCGTCACTCTGACGCTAAGCGGTTAGAATAGATAGCGTCAGTTAGACGAAAAGGCCCCACCGCTAGCTCGGCCGCACAGAAGGGCACCCGCCCGTGACCACCACCATCACCGAGACCCACGGCGTCGACCCCACTCCGACGCCGCTCGCTCTGCTGCTGCTCGGCCGCGAGGCCGATCCGAACAGCGAGCGCGGCGTCGAATGCCCCGGTGACCTCCCCCCGGCCTCCGACCCGAACCTCGTCGAGCGCGCCCGCGCGGCCAAGGCCGCGCTCGGCGACCGCGTCTTCATCCTCGGCCACCACTACCAGCGCGACGAGGTGATCGAGTTCGCCGACGTCACCGGCGACTCCTTCAAGCTCGCCCGCGACGCGGCGGCCCGCCCCGAGGCCGAGTACATCGTCTTCTGCGGCGTGCACTTCATGGCCGAGTCCGCGGACATCCTCACCAGCGAGCGGCAGCAGGTCGTCCTGCCGGACCTCGCGGCCGGCTGCTCGATGGCCGACATGGCCACCGCCGAGCAGGTCGCCGAGTGCTGGGACGTGCTGACCGACGCCGGCATAGCCGACGTCACCGTCCCGGTCTCGTACATGAACTCCTCCGCCGACATCAAGGCCTTCACCGGCCGGCACGGCGGCCTCATCTGCACCTCCTCCAACGCCAAGCGCGCCCTGGAGTGGGCCTTCGAGCAGGGCCAGAAGGTCCTGTTCCTGCCCGACCAGCACCTCGGCCGCAACACCGCGGTGCGGGACATGGGCTTCTCGCTGGACGACTGCGTCGTCTACAACCCGCACCGGCCGAACGGCGGCCTGACCGCCGAGCAGCTGCGGGACGCGAAGATGATCCTCTGGCGCGGCCACTGCTCGGTGCACGGCCGGTTCAGCCTGGACTCGGTGAACGACGTCCGCGAGCGGATCCCCGGCGTGAACGTCCTGGTGCACCCCGAGTGCAAGCACGAGGTCGTCGCGGCCGCCGACATGGTGGGCTCGACCGAGTACATCATCAAGGCGCTGGACGCCGCCGAGCCCGGCTCCAAGTGGGCCATCGGCACCGAGCTGAACCTCGTCCGCCGCCTGGCCAAGGCGCACCCGGACAAGGAGGTCGTCTTCCTGGACCGCGCGGTCTGCTTCTGCTCCACCATGAACCGGATCGACCTGCCGCACCTGGTGTGGGCACTGGAGTCGCTGGTCGAGGGCCGGGTGCCGAACGTGATCACCGTCGACCCGGAGACCGAGAAGCACGCCAAGGCGGCCCTGGACCGGATGCTGGCCCTGCCGTAGCCCGTCCCGCGGACAACGGCGAAGGGCGGGCCCCCTCCCACCGGAGGGGGCCCGCCCTTTCGTCTGGCAGCAGCCGCTGGCGCTACTCGGGGAAGCCCGGGATCACGCCCTCGCCGTCGGCCATCAGCAGCTCGCGGACCTCGTCGATCGTCGCGTCGGCGCTCGGCAGGATCAGCTCGGACGGCTCCAGCGAATCCAGCGGCACCGGGGTGCCGTACTGCTTCACCGCGTCGATGAGCTTGCCGTAGGCCTGGCGGAAGAGCGTCTCGTCCCCCGAATCCACCGCAGTGACGAGCTCGGCGTCGAGCTCGTTGAGCAGGCTCAGGTGGTCGTCGCCCACCTCGTACTGCCCCTCACCCATGACCCTCATGATCATGCCGTGCGTCTCCCTGGTTCGTGGGTCGAGCTCAGATCACTTGTTGTAATTGATGCGCGGGGTGTCCTGCTGCGGCTGCGGCTGGGCGTCCTGCTTGCCCTGCTCGATCGCGGCGGGGCCGGTCGAGGAGGGGCCGGACAGCTCGGCCTTCATCCGGGCCAGCTCCAGCTCGACGTCGGAACCGCCGGCCACCCGCTCCAGCTCGGCCTCGATGTCGTCCTTGCGGCCGAGACCGCTCGCGTCGTCGAGCGCGCCCGAGGCGAGCAGCTCGTCGATCGCACCGGCCCGGGCCTGCATCTGGGCCGTCTTGTCCTCGGCACGCTGGATCGCCAGGCCGACGTCGCCCATCTCCTCCGAGATCCCGGAGAAGGACTCGGCGATGCGGGTCTGCGCCTGGGCGGCCGTGTACGTCGCCTTGATGGTCTCCTTCTTGGTGCGGAAGGCGTCCACCTTGGCCTGAAGTCGCTGGGAGGCGAGCGTGAGCTTCTCCTCCTCGGCCTGGAGCTGCTGGTACTGCGTCTCCAGGTCGGTGATCTGCGACTGCATGCTGGCCTTGCGGGTCAGCGCCTCGCGGGCGAGGTCCTCGCGGCCGAGCGACAGCGCCTTGCGGCCCTGGTCCTCGTACTTGGCGGACTGCTGCTGCAGCTGCGTCAGCTGGAGTTCGAGCCGCTTGCGCGAGGTCGCGACGTCCGCGACACCACGCCGTACCTTCTGCAGCAGTTCGAGCTGCTTCTGGTAGGAGTAGTCGAGCGTCTCACGGGGATCCTCCGCCCGATCCAAGGCCTTGTTCGCCTTGGAGCGGAAGATCAACCCCATACGCTTCATGATTCCGTCGCTCATGGGCCTCGGGTGCCCCCTTCTCCGGCCTGCGGTCTTTATCTCGTTACCAGACACGACGAGTGTATGTGCAGCGAGCCCGTCGCCGCAGTGCACCTGCCTGCAACAAGACTGCTACAGGGACCAGTGACGTTTCCTCCTCCCCCGGGTGGATCCGCCCCTCATACCCCCCATCGTCCATCCGACTGATCCCCTACGGGAAGGCCCCGGGAAACCCGCTTCGGACGGCGACCTGGCGGTACCGATATGCGTTTGGGTCCGAGGGCACCCGTGGAAGCCGCGTCGCACCCCGTACGCTGGTGGTGTGTTCCGACGCCGTTCAGATGATGCCGCCGCCTCCGCCACCGTGCTGGAGAAGCAGGACGAGACGACCCAGGCCCGCGATCCGCAGGCCAAGAAGGGCCGCCCCACCCCCAAGCGCAGTGAGGCCGAGGCCAACCGGCGTACCCGGGTGACCGTGCCCAAGGACCGCAAGGAGGCCGCCCGTCAAGGGCGCGAGCGGATGCGCACCGAGCGCGAGAAGCAGCGCCAGGCCCTGATGAACGGCGACGAGCGCCACCTGCCGGCCCGTGACAAGGGCCCGGTGCGCAAGTTCGCCCGCGACTACGTGGACTCCCGCTGGTCGCTCGCCGAGTTCTTCCTGCCGGCGGCCGTGGTCATCCTGGTGCTCAGCATCGTCAAGGTGCCGACGCTCCAGTTGCTCTCCACCCTGCTGTTCCTGCTGTTCTTCGTGCTCGTGATCCTGGACTTCGTCCGCCTCGGCTTCGGCCTGCGCAAGCAGCTCGCCGAGCGCTTCGCCGGGCAGAACACCCGCGGCGCCGTCGCGTACGGCATCATGCGCACCCTCCAGATGCGCCGGCTGCGCCTGCCCAAGCCGCAGGTGCGGCGCGGGGAGAAGCCCTGACCGCCGAACCGGTCGACTCCGGCTGGGCCCCCCCGTCCTGGGAGGGGCCCGGCCTCTACGCGCTTCCGGGGCAGGGGGACGGCGGCCACGACCGTCTCGCCCAGGAGCGCAGGCTGCCCTCGCGCAGCGGGTCCTTCGCGGGCGGCACCGGCGCCTGGCTGGACCGGCTCGGCGGGCTGCGCAACTTCGTCCGCCAGGAGCTCGTCGCCCGCCAGCTCGCCGAGCAGCTCGCCGGGCGCAGCGCGCAGCGGGTGCTCGACATCGGCTGCGGCCAGGGCACCCAGGCCCTGCGGCTGGCCCGGGCCGGCCACTACGTCACCGGGATCGACTCGGACCCGGTCGCGCTCGGCGTCGCCCAGGGGGCGCTCGCCGAGGAGCCGCCGGAGGTCCGCGGCCGGATGCAGCTGCTCAGCGGCGACGGCCACCAGTGCGGGCGCTGGTTCGGCCCGCGCAGCTTCGACGTGGTGCTCTGCCACGGCGTGCTGATGTACCTGCCCGACCCCGATCCGATGATCGCCTCGCTGGCCCGGCTGCTGGCCCCCGGCGGATTGCTCTCGCTGCTGGTCCGCAACCGCGACGCGCTCGCCCTGCGGCCGGCCGCCGCCGGGGACTGGCGGGCCGCCCTGCACGCCTTCGAGAGCGACCGGTACTACAACCGGCTCGGGCTGGCCGCGCGGGCCGACCGGCTCGGCGACCTCACCGTCACCCTCTCCGAGGTGTCGGTGCCGCTGCGGCACTGGTACGGCGTGCGGGTCTTCACCGACAACGCCCCGGACGACGCGGCCCCGCCGGTGGACGGGCGGCAGCTGGCCCAGCTCCTGGAAGCCGAGTACCGGGCCGGCCGCACCGACCCGTACCGGCAGGTCGCCGCGCTCCTGCACGTGATCGGGGCGAAGTAGCCCGGGGCTGGGCCGATCCGGGCGAAGCCGGAGCGGATCCGGGGCGGAGCAGCCGCCGGGCGACCGCCCCACCCCGTCGGGCCTACTCCTCGCGCAGGCTCATCGCATAGACGACGCGGTCGTCGTCCAGCAGCACCGCGGTGTCCACACCGTCCTCCGCGAGCTGCTTCCAGGTCTCCCCGATCCAGGTCTCGGCGTCTCCCTGGCCCGCGAACTCCTCCTGGCCGCCGCCGGGCGTCACCGCGCTGCCGTCCGCCTTCTCGTACCGCCACGTCCAGACCATGCCGGCTCCTCCCACTGACCACGCTGCCTGTGTTGCTGCGCACCATAGCCTGCCCGGCCCGATCTTCCGTATGCCTGGTCCGGCGGCCCGGTCCGGCGGCCCGGTCCGGCAGGATGGGCGGCATGGCGACCCCCTCCGAGCCCACCCGTCCCCCGCTGCCCCGCACCCTGCTGCTCGGCGGCGCCCGCTCCGGCAAGTCCACCCGCGCCGAACAGCTGCTCGCCGACCACCCGGACGTCCTGTACGTGGCCACCGGCGGCACCCGGGACGGCGACGCCGAGTGGGCCCAGCGGGTCGCGCTGCACCGGGAGCGCCGCCCGTCGAGCTGGCGCACCGCCGAGACCTGCGACCTGGAGACCGTGCTGGCCGACCCCACCGACCCGGCCCCGGTGCTGGTCGACTGCCTGGCGCTGTGGCTGACCTCCGTCATGGACGAGTGCGACGCCTGGGACGACGAGGTCTGGGCGGACCGGGGCGAAAGCGCGGTCCAGCGCCGCTGCGAGGCGCTGGCACGCGCCTGGGCGGCCACCGGGCGCACGGTCGTCGCGGTGAGCAACGAGGTCGGCATGGGCGTCGTCCCCGCCACCGCCGCGGGCCGCCGCTTCCGCGACACCCTGGGCCGGCTCAACATGGCCGTGGCGGACGCCTCGGAGCGGGTCCTGCTGGTCGTGGCCGGGCAGGTGCTGACCGTCAAGCCAGCCGCAGGCTGAACACCTTCGGCGTGTAGCCTTCCGGACGATGGACACGACCGTGGATCTCGATACGTTCTCCTCTCTCGTCGAGCGCCCCGACGAGAGCGCCCGGCGGGCCGCCGACGAGCGCTGGCAGGCGGCCGACCGCCCGCGCGGCGGGCTCGGCAAGCTGGAGGAGCTGGGCAGTTGGCTGGCCTCCGTGCAGGGGCGCTCCCCGGTGCGGCCGATCTCCGCTCCCAAGGTGCTGCTGTTCGCCGCCGACCACGGCGTCGCGGCGCTCGGGGTGTCCCGGATGCCGGCCGAGGGCGGCACCGCGGCCCGGGTGCGGGCCGTGCTCGACGGCAGCGCGCCGGTGTCCCGGCTGGCCGCGCGCTACGGCGCCCGGGTGCGGGTCGTCGACGTCGCGGTGGACGCCGACCCGGCCGACTTCCCGGACGAGGTGGTCACCCACCGGATCCGGCGCGGCTCCGGGCGGATCGACGTCGAGGACGCGCTCACCGCGCAGGAGACCGTCCGGGCGTTCCGGGCCGGCATGGCCGTCGCCGACGAGGAGGCCGAGGCCGGCACCGACCTGGTGCTGCTCGGCGACCTCGGGGTCGGCGCCACCACGGTGGCCGGCGTGCTGGTCGGCGCGCTCTGCGGGACGGACGCGGCGGCGGTGACCGGGCGCGGCTCCGGGATCGACGACCGGGTGTGGATGGTCAAGTGCGCCACGATCCGGGACTCGCTGCGGCGGGCCCGGCCGGTGCTCGGCGACCAGCTCGCGCTGCTCGGCGCCACCGGCGGGGCCGACTTCGCGGCGATCACCGGCTTCCTGCTCCAGGCGGCCGTGCGGCGGCTGCCGGTGGTGCTGGACGGTGTGGTCTCGGCGGCCTGTGCGCTGGTCGCGCAGCGGATCGCCTTCCGGGCACCCGAGTGGTGGCGGGCCGGGCAGTCCAGCGGCGAGCCGGCCCAGGCGAAGGCGTACGACCGGCTGACCCTGACGCCGTTGCAGGACCAGGGCATCACCATGGGCGAGGGCTTCGGCGCGCTGCTGGCGCTGCCCCTGCTCCAGGCCGCGGGGGACGTGCTCGCGGACGAGGCTCCGAAGCCGTTCGTGCCGATGGCGCCGAGCGCGCCGAAGGAGCAGCCGAGGCTGCCCTCGGCGGCGGACCTGCTGCGGAAGCTGTAGCGAACCGGCCCGCGCCCCCGGCCGACGGCACGACAACCCGGGAACGCCCCTGCCAGGGGCGTTCCCGCCGTGAGAGGAACGTGTTCATGGCCAGCGGCACCGATCGGGCCACCTGGGCCGACGGCCTGCGGTTCGGGTTCGGGACGCTGTCCTTACTGCGGGTGCGGGTGGAACGGTGGGACCGGGCGGCGGCGGCCCGGGCGATGCTGACGGCTCCGCTGGTCGGGCTGGTGCTGGGCGCACTGGCCGCCACGGCCGGGGCCCTGGTGGCCTGGCGGGCGGGCGGGCCGCTCGGCGCGGTGACCGCGGTGGGGGTGCTCGCCGGGCTGACCCGGGGACTCCACCTGGACGGCCTGGCGGACGTCGCCGACGGACTCGGCAGCGGCAAGCCGGCCGAGGACGCGCTGCGCATCATGAAGCAGTCCGACATCGGTCCGTTCGGCGTGCTGACCCTGGTGCTCGTCCTGCTCGCCCAGGTGGCCGCGCTGGCCGGACAGTTCGCCCACTCCCCGCTGCGCGGCGCGCTCGCGGTGCTCGCCTCGGCGACGGCCGCGCGGTGCGCGCTCGCCTGGGGCTGCCTGCGGTCGGTGCCGGCCGCCCGGCCGGGCGGGCTGGGGGCGATGGTGGCGGGCACCGTGGCGCCCGTCGGAGCCGCCGCCGCGACGGCCGTCGCGGCGCTCGCCCTGGCCGCGGCGGGACTGTCCGACGGATGGTCAGCCCTCCGTCTCCCGTTGGCCGTTGTGCTCGGCACGGGCTGCGCCCGACTGCTGCTCGGACGGTGTGTGCGCAGGTTCGGCGGGATCACCGGTGACGTGCTCGGCGCGATGGCCGAAACCGCCGCGACCGCCTCGCTGTTCGCCCTGGCGTTGCTCGGCTGATACCGGGCGGCGCGTGATCCCAGCATGCGGACTACCATGCGTGGAGCACCGCAGCCCTGCACCGTGGCAGGTCCTGCCCGCCCGGCGCGCACCGAGGAGCCGGGGCCTCTGGTGTGCGCGGCCGCCTCGGACGGACGCGCGCGCCAGGGGGCCCGGACCCCGGAGGCCCGCCGGCGGACGGCCTGCGACGGCGGGCTGCGCCGGTGCGGCAGCCTCGCCGTGGCCGGCCGTGGACCGCGAAAGAACAGGACGCATTACGTGACTGCATTGTCTGTGAGCACCTCCTCCGCCGCCTCGCTGCGCGCGGACGCCCTGGTGATCGGTGTCGCGAAGGGCCCGAAGGGCATCGTGCTGGCCCCCGGCGCCGAGGCCGTCAACGAGGCGTTCGAGGGCAAGCTGACCGAGGTCCTCAGCACCCTGGGCGCGACCGGCGCCGAGGGCGAGGCCGTCAAGGTCCCCTCCCCCGCCGGCCTGAAGGCCGCGCTCGTGCTCGCGGTCGGCCTGGGCGAGGCCGCCGAGGACGGCTACCAGCTGGAGGCGCTGCGCCGCGCCGCCGGTGTCGCCGCCCGTACGCTGGCCGGCGCCAAGAAGGCCGCGCTGGCCCTGCCCGCCGAGTCCGCCGCCGACATCGAGGCGGTCGCGCTGGGCGGCCTGCTCGGCTCGTACGCCTTCGGCACGTACAAGGCCAACGGCAACGGCAAGGAGCCGGTCGGCGAGCTGGTCCTGCTGGCCGCCCGCAAGGGCAGCAAGGACGCCAAGGCCGCCGTGGAGCGCGCCGCCGCGGTCGGCGAGGAGATGAACCGGGCCCGCGACCTGGTCAACACCGCGCCGAACGACCTGAACCCGAAGAGCTTCGCCGCGATCGCCCAGGCGGCCGGCAAGGAGCACGGCCTCAAGGTCGAGGTGCTGGACGAGAAGGCGCTGACCAAGGGCGGCTTCGGCGGCCTGCTGGGCGTCGGCGTCGGCTCCGAGAACCCGCCCCGCCTGGTGAAGGTGGCCTACACCCACCCGAAGGCCAAGGCCACCCTGGCGTTCGTCGGCAAGGGCATCACCTACGACTCGGGCGGCATCTCGCTGAAGCCGGCCGGCCACAACGAGACCATGAAGTGCGACATGGCCGGCGCCGCCGCCGTGTTCGCCGCCGTGGTGGCCGCCAAGCGCCTGGGCCTGGCCGTCAACGTGACGGGCTGGCTGGCGCTGGCCGAGAACATGCCGTCCGGCTCCGCCACCCGCCCGGGTGACGTGCTGAAGATGTACGGCGGCAAGACCGTCGAGGTCCTGAACACGGACGCCGAGGGCCGCCTGGTGCTGGCCGACGCGATCGTGCGGGCCGGCGAGGAGAACCCGGACGTCATCGTCGACGTGGCCACCCTGACCGGCGCCATGGTGCTGGCCCTGGGCAACCGCACCTTCGGCGTGATGGCCAACGGCGACGAGCTGCGCGAGGAGCTGCACGTCCTGGCCGGCGAGGCGGGCGAGCAGTCCTGGCCGATGCCGCTGCCGGCGGACCTGCGCAAGGGCTTCACCGAGTCGACCATCGCCGACCTGGCCAACATGGGCGAGCGGATGGGCGGCGGCCTGGTGGCCGGCCTGTTCCTGAAGGAGTTCGTGGCCGAGGGCATCGACTGGGCGCACCTGGACATCGCCGGTCCGGCGTTCCACGAGGGCGCGCCGTACGGCTACACCCCGAAGGGCGGCACCGCGAGCGCGGTGCGCACCCTGGTCCGCTTCGCCGAACAGAGGGCGAACGGCAAGGCCTGATCCAGGCATGCCCTGAACCAGGCACCCCCCGGACCCGGGGCGCCCCCTGGTCCAGGACCCGCTGCGACGGGGCCCGGCGCGTGTGCGCCGGGCCCCGCCGTCGTTCCGGCCCGGTTACCTGCGAGTAGGACCGGTGGCCGTGGCGCACCTCTGTTCGCTGCGGGCGAAACTTTGTTCCGCAGTACGGAAGAAGCTGTGGCGGGCAACGCGGAAGACGCCCGTCCGGCGGCTGTCAACACCGCGCTGAGCTGCGATGATGCCCTTCCGTCGGGGGTGTTCGCGCCCCGGTGACCGCTCCGCGGGACACCCCTGGGGCAGACCCGGACATCAGCCACCGTGAACAAGTGCGAAGATGTATTTCCGGCACGACTGGGCGCCCCACAAAGGCTTCCGACCCACCGGACCGCGACCGGCCCGGCGACCCACCCCATGCATGGAGGACGTGACGTGGCGAACGACGCCAGCACCGTTTTCGACGTTGTCATTCTCGGAGGCGGAAGCGGCGGTTACGCCGCGGCGCTCCGCGCCGCTCAGCTGGGCCTGAGCGTCGCCCTGGTCGAGAAGGGTGAGCTGGGCGGCACCTGCCTGCACCGCGGCTGCATCCCGACCAAGGCGCTCCTGCACGCCGCGGAGATCGCGGACGAGACGAAGGAGGCCGCCGAGTTCGGCGTTCTGGCCACCTTCCAGGGCATCGACATCAACGGCGTCCACAAGTACAAGGACGACGTCATCGCCGGCCTGTACAAGGGCCTCCAGGGCCTGGTGGCCTCCCGCAAGGTCACCTTCATCCAGGGCGAGGGCAAGCTCTCCTCGCAGACCTCGGTGGACGTCAACGGCCAGCGCATCGAGGGCCGCCACATCGTCCTGGCCACCGGCTCCGTGCCGCGCTCGATCCCGGGCCTGGAGATCGACGGCAACCGCGTGATCTCCTCCGACCACGCCCTGAAGCTCGGCTTCATCCCGAAGTCGGCCGTCATCCTCGGCGGCGGCGTCATCGGCGTCGAGTTCGCCTCGGTCTGGAAGTCCTTCGGCGTCGAGGTCACCATCGTCGAGGCGCTGCCGCACCTCGTCCCGCTGGAGGACGAGAACTCCTCCAAGCTGCTGGAGCGCGCGTTCCGCAAGCGCGGCATCAAGTTCGAGCTGAAGGCCCGCTTCTCGGGCGTCGAGTACACCGAGACCGGTGTCCGCGTCTCCACCGAGAACGGCAAGCAGATCGACGCCGACCTGCTGCTCGTCGCCATCGGCCGCGGCCCGGTCTCCTCCGGCCTCGGCTACGAGGAGAACGGCGTCGCGATGGACCGCGGCTACGTCCTGGTCGACGAGTACATGCGCACCAACGTGCCCACCATCTCCGCCGTCGGCGACCTCGCCCCGACCCTCCAGCTGGCCCACGTCGGCTTCGCCGAGGGCATCCTGGTCGCCGAGCGCCTGGCCGGCCTCAAGCCGGTGCCGATCGACTACGACGGCGTTCCGCGCGTGACCTACTCCAACCCCGAGGTGGCCTCCGTCGGCATCTCCGAGGCCAAGGCCGTCGAGCTGTACGGCAAGGAGAAGGTCGTCACCCTGAAGTACAACCTGGCCGGCAACGGCAAGAGCAAGATCCTGAAGACCGCCGGCGAGATCAAGCTCGTCCAGGTCAAGGACGGCGCCGTGGTCGGCGTCCACATGGTCGGCGCCCGCATGGGCGAGCAGGTCGGAGAGGCCCAGCTGATCTACAACTGGGAGGCCCTCCCGGCCGAGGTCGCGCAGCTCATCCACGCGCACCCGACCCAGTCCGAGGCCCTGGGCGAGGCGCACCTGGCGCTGGCCGGCAAGCCGCTGCACGCGCACGACTGATCACGCCCCACCCCCTTTCCCGGTACTTCCCGTACGCAAGTACTTCCCGTACGCAAGACTTGATAGGAGTCGCTGAAACCATGGCGGTCTCAGTAACACTGCCCGCGCTGGGCGAGAGCGTTTCCGAGGGCACCGTCACCCGCTGGCTGAAGGCCGAGGGTGAGCGTGTCGAGGTCGACGAGCCGCTGCTGGAGGTGTCGACCGACAAGGTCGACACCGAGATCCCGGCCCCGGCCTCCGGCATCCTGGCCTCGATCAAGGTCGCCGAGGACGAGACCGTCGAGGTGGGCGCCGAGCTGGCGATCATCGACGACGGCTCGGGCGCCCCGGTCGCCGCCGCGGCCCCCGCCGTCGAGGCCGCGCCCGTCGCCGCCCCGGCCCCGGTCGCCGCCGCGCCGGCCGCCGACGCC
>NZ_JBHVJT010000068.1:0-27653 GCF_042798815.1 Kitasatospora sp. NPDC057738
CTCGGGGTCGGGGTCGGGGTCGGGATCGAGCTAGGGCGCAGCGGGGGCGTACTGGGCGGGGGGGCAGGGGGCGGCGACGGTGGGCCGGGCGGAGGAAGGTGGGAGCGGATATGGGGGGGGGGGAGAGGGGGGGGTGGGGTCTCGGTTCCGTTTCAGCTGGCCCTGCCCAGGCCCCCGCTGCCGCAGCATGCCTCCCTCCCCACTGACACCAGCACGCCGAGGGGGGCTTCCGCATGTCCAGGTTCAACTTCCGCAGGTCCAAGGCCGGTCCGAGTTCGCCGGTGGCCACCACCGGCGAGCGCACCGTCAACCACAACGGCGGCCCCGGCTTCGTCCGGGACCGCAAGTCCGAGCTCTTCCTGCTGGCGATCGCCAACATGGTCGGCCAGGACACCTTCCACGAGCGCGGCGGCGACCGCGACGACCGCTACACCGCGCTGGTGCGCGAACTCGCCGTCGCCGACCCGGAGTGGACCGTCGGGCTGCTGCGCTGGCTGCGCTACGGCGCCCACATGCGCACCGCCGCCCTGGTCGGCGCCGCCGAGTTCACCCGCGCCCGGCTGGACGCGGGGGCCCACGGCCACTCCCGGCAGGCCGTCGCGGCGGTGCTGCGGCGCGCCGACGAGCCGGGCGAGCTGCTCGCCTACTGGACCTCGCGCTACGGCCGGGCGCTGCCCAAGCCGCTCAAGCGCGGGGTCGCGGACGCCGTCCGGCACCTGTACGACGCCCGCTCGCTGCTCAAGTACGACACGGCGGGCAAGGGCTACCGCTTCGGCGACGTGATCGAGCTGACCCACCCCTCGCCGGACCCGGCGAAGGAGTGGCAGGGCGCCCTGTTCGCGTACGCGCTGGACCGCAGGCACCGCCCGGACGAGGCCGTCCCGCCGGCCGCCGACCGGATGCTGACCGCCAACCGCGAGCTGCTGGCGCTGCCCGTCGAGGAGCGCCGGGCGGCGGTGACCGCCGAGGGCGGCGCCGCGCGGCTGGCCGCCGCCGGGCTGACCTGGGAGGCGCTGGCGGGCTGGCTGCAGGGGCCGCTGGACGCGGACGCCTGGGCGGCGGTCATCCCGTCGATGGGCCCGATGGCGCTGGTCCGGAACCTGCGCAACTTCGACCGGGCCGGGGTCTCGGACGCCGTCGCGGCCGAGGTGGCCCGGCGGATCTCCGACAAGGGCGAGGTGCGGCGCTCGCGCCAGTTCCCGTTCCGCTACCTGGCCGCGCACCGCAACGTGCCCTCGCTGCGCTGGGGGCACGCACTGGAGACGGCGCTCGGCCACTCGCTGGCCAACGTGCCCGAACTGCCGGGCCGGACGCTGATCCTGGTGGACCGCTCCGGTTCGATGTTCGACCGCTCCGGCGGGCCGACCGAGCTCAACCGGGCGGACTCGGCGGCGATCTTCGGCACCGCGCTGAAGGTCCGGGCCGCCGAGGCGGACCTGGTCGAGTTCGGCACCACCAGCCGGGTGGTCGACGTCGGCCGGGGCGAGGCGGTACTGCGTGTGCTGGAACGTTTCTCCGATCTCGGCGGCACCAATACCGCCGACGCCGTCCGCACCCACTACCGCGGCCACGACCGGGTGGTGATCGTCACCGACGAGCAGACCGGCCCCGGCCACTGGGGCGGCAACCCCCTCGCCGCCGTCCCGGCCCACGTGCCCGTCTACACCTGGAACCTGGCCGGCTACGCCCAGGGCCACGGCCCCGGCGGCGGCGCCCACCGGCACACCTTCGGTGGCCTGGGCGACGCGGCCTTCCGGCTGATCCCGCTCCTGGAGTCCGGGGCGAACGCCGGCTGGCCCTGGGAGGAGTAGCGGATCAGCCGGACGGTCCGGGCCGGGGAGCCCGCGCCGACCGGGCCCGGCCGCGGCAGTGAGGGGAGGGCCGCGGCAGGAGCCGGCGTCGGTCGGGGGGCCGACGCCGGGAGGAAGGGGAAGGAGCCGTCACGGGGGTGCGGCTCCTTCCCCGTTCCCCGGCCGCCGACGGGTGGGCCGGGCGCCGGCCGGGCCGGTGGATGAGCCCGGTCACAGGCCCGGCCGGAGAGCCCCGACAGCCCCGTAGACTCGGGTGATTGTGACTGCCACCGCCCCGATCCCCCAGCCCTCGCCGTCCGCCCGGATGTCCGCCGCGCCGGCCGCCTACCCCGCGCCGATGTACCCGCACAAGGCCACCGAGGCCCAGCACCGCGAGCGTCGCATCCGCAGCTTCCAGCCGCGCCGGGGCCGGATGACCAACGCCCAGGCGAGCGCCCTGGACCGGAGCTGGGAGACGTACGGCATCCCCATCGACGGCACCCCGCTGGACCCGCGGGAGCTGTTCGACGGCCTGCCGGTGACCCTGGAGATCGGCTTCGGCATGGGCGAGACCACCGCCGCGATGGCCGCCGCCGACCCGGCCATGGGCATCCTCGCCGCCGACGTGCACACCCCCGGCCACGGCAACCTGCTCGGCCTGCTGGAGCGGGACGGCTCCCACAACGTCCGGACCGCCGCAGGCGACGCGGTGATCCTGCTGCGCGACATGCTCCCGGACGCCTCGCTGGCTGGTCTGCGGGTCTACTTCGCCGACCCGTGGCCCAAGCCGAAGCACCACAAGCGCCGGCTGGTCCAGCCCTCGTTCCTCGACCTGGTGCTGCCCCGGCTCGCCCCCGGCGCGCTGGTGCACTGCGCCACCGACTGGGAGCCGTACGCGGAGCAGATGCTGGCCGTGCTGTCCGCCTCGCCGGAGCTGGAGAACCTGCACCCCGAGGGCGACGGGACCGGCTGGCTGGAGCCCGCGGACCACCCGGACGGCAGCATTCCGGGCTACGCCCCGAGGCCGGACTGGCGTCCGGTCACCAAGTTCGAACGGGCCGGGATCGCCAAGGGGCACGTCGTCCACGACCTGCTGTTCCGCCGCCGCTGACCCTCCGGCACCGTTCGAACGGGCGGCCGCGCGGCGGCCGGACGGGCGGGCCCGGGAGGGACGGTTCGTCCCGACTCCTCCCGGCGGGCCGCCGCCGTGGCCTACCCTGTGCCGCATGGGCAGCCCGTCCGGCGGCGGGTTCCGGACGGGCGGTCGCACGACGGTTCGAGCAGCCGCCGACGCACCGGAGACGGTCCCGAGCACCGGCGACACCCGGACCATTCCGGGGCCCCGGAGGCACCGGGCGCACCGCCTGCTGCCCCGGCCGGGTACCGCCGCCGTGCCGCTCCCGGCCGCCGACCACGTCCTCCGCGACGGCACCACCGCCCCCGGGGCCCCGCCGGGCCGCAGCCGCTCGGTGGCGCTCTCCTCGGTGACCGCGACCGCCGTCCTGACCCTGATCGGCTGCGGGGTGCTGATCCTGCACCTGGTCCAGCGGCAGACCGGCACCGTCGGACTGCTGGTCGGCCTGGGCCTGGCGGTGGTGCCGCTGCCGTTCGTGCTCGGCGGCCTGGCCTGGCTCAACCTCACCGCCCGGGTTCCGCTGCGGCACACCGTGTTCTGCCTCGGCTGGGGCGCCTGCGCGGCCACCACCGTCGCCATCCTGGCCAACAACTGGACGGCGAGCTACCTGACCCGGCACCGGGGCCCGTTCGGGGAACTGCTCGGCGCCGGGATCGCCACCCCGGTGATCGAGGAGACCGCCAAGGCCACCGCCCTGCTGGTGCTCCTGCTCCCGCTCGGCCAGCGGCTGCGCTGCCGCGGCCGCCGCACCGGACGCCCCTGCGCGCCGCTGCTGCGCCGGTCGCCCGCGCCCCGGAGCCCCCGCCCGCACCCGCGCCACCCGGTCGGGCCGCACGCCCGCGGCCGGCCGCGCCTGCGCCCGTACCTGCGGCCGTTGCCGTACCTGCGCCCGGCCTCGCCCTCCGGGGCGCCGCACCACCGTTCCCGGCCGCGCACCCTGGCCGCCGGGGTGGTGCTCGGCGGGATGACCGCCTGCGGCTTCGCGTTCACCGAGAACGCCCTCTACCTGGGCCGGGCCTTCAGCAGCGACCAGCGGCAGCGGCTGGACAGCATCGGCCTCGGCGACCCGCCCAGCCTGCGCGACTTCGACAGCACCGTGCAGACCTTCGTGCTGCGCGCCCTGCTCTCGCCCTTCGCCCACCCGCTGTTCACCGCGCTCACCGGGATCGGCCTGGCCGTCGCCCTCACCACCGCGCGGCGCTGGCTGGCCCGGCTGGCGGTACCGGCCGGGCTGCTGCTGGCGATGGCGCTGCACGGCACCTGGAACGCCGCCGCCGACCTCGGCACGGACGGCTTCCTGGTGGTGTACGGGGCGCTGATGGTGCCCTGCTTCGCCGCGCTGGTCGCCTTCGCGGCCTGGGCGAGGTGCCGTGCGGCCCGGCACCCGGCACCCGGTCGGCGGCGGGTCGCCAGGGCGCCCTGAGGAACCGATTTCCCATATCGGCGACTTCCCCGTATTGTTGTGTTCACCGACGCGGGGTGGAGCAGCTCGGTAGCTCGCTGGGCTCATAACCCAGAGGTCGCAGGTTCAAATCCTGTCCCCGCTACTCAGTAGCCGAAAGGCCCGGAGGATTCTTCCTCCGGGCCTTTCGCGTTCCCGGGTACGAACGAAGGACGGTCCTGCCACGAAGCTGTAACAGCGGCCGGTCCCACGATCTCCTGTCAGGGTCCTGAACCATACTGAGGAAAAATTCATCTCATTGGGGGGGCTGTTCGGGCCACCCGGACAGGAAGAACCACATGCTGTCGAAGCGACTGGTCAGCACCGCCGCGATCTGCCTCGTCCTGGCGGCCGGCACCGCGGCGTGCGGCAGCACCAAGAGCGACGGGACGGGCGGCGACGCCAAGGCGGGTGCCGCGCAGAAGCTCGACACCGACAAGCTCAGCGCCCAGGACATCGCGAAGCAGGCCAAGGACGCCCTGGCCTCCGCGAGCTCCCTCAAGATGGTCGGCACCGTCGACACCGGCGAGGGCAGCATGGAGCTGAACCTGGCGCTGGACAACAAGAGCCAGTGCACCGGCACCATGGCGATGCCCGGCATGGGCAAGTTCGAGATCATCAGCGACGGCAAGACCTCGTACGTCAAGCCGGACAAGGACTTCTGGACCAACGTGGGCGGCCCGAACGGCGCCAAGGCCGCCGAGCTGTTCAAGGGCCGCTACCTGACGGGCTTCGAGAGCGACCCGTCGATGGGCTCCCTGATCAGCGTCTGCAACCTCGCCGAGTTCAGCAAGAAGATCACCGCGGACAAGAGCGGCAACGACAAGGTGGAGAAGGGCTCCGCGGGCGACGTCAACGGCGTGAAGACCTTCAGCCTGAAGGTCGCCGACTCCAAGGGCGAGGTCACGACCATGCAGATCGCCACCGAGGGCAAGCCCTACCCGGTGCGGGTCGAGCACTCGGGCGCCAAGGACGGCAACGGCAAGATCGACTTCAGCGACTTCGACAAGCCGCTGACCATCCAGGCCCCGTCGGCCGACAACACGGTCGACTTCACCAAGCTCCAGGACCAGCTCAAGACCGCCTGAGCAGCGGATCCGGGCGCGCTCCGCACGGCCGGCACCGGGGCCGGGCGGGGCTCCGCGAAATAATCCGTTGCCCTCCGTCCGGCGGGCTGCCTATCGTGGCAGCACACTGAAAGGAGGTGATCCTGAGTTGAGTTCCATCAGGATGCGTGAGGTGGCTGCTCGCTAGAGCCGCCCCTGCCTGCGCAGGATGAGGCCCCTGGCCTCCGGCAGGCGAAATCCACAGCAGTCACCCGGCCCGCGGTCTCACCGGTACATCCCCGGTGCCTCGGCGCCCGGCCAGTGCACGGGCCGGCGCGGAGGAGCAGTCCGCGGGCCGTCTGCGTTCCCGGGGAGCTTCCGGCACGATTCCGGAGGCTCCCCGCGCCGTGTCCGGGGCACCGGCCGGACGTTTCCGCGCGGGGGCCGCGGCGCTAGAGTCGGCGCGCGTTCCGGAGCGGAGCGACGCGGACACAGGGGGTGGGCGATGGCGAAGGCACGACGGCCGGGCGGCGGCGGGGCGACGCTGCGGACGGCGCAGTGGGGCGCCACCGGGGTGCTGGCCGGGACGGGACTGCTCGGACTGCTGCTGTTCGCGCTCGGCCGGGAGCACGCCTGGCAGGTGCTCGGCGGCGGGCTGGTGGTGACCGGGGCCTCGGTGGTGCTCGGCGGCGGACTGGGCTTCCTGTTCGGGGTGCCCCGGGTGCGCGGCGGGGCCGCTGCCGGCGAGCCGCAGGGCTCCTACGCGCCGAACACCAATCTGGAGCAGGTCTCGGACTGGCTGACCAAGGTGCTGCTGGGCGTCGGGCTGACCCAGCTCGGCTCGCTCGGCGAACGGCTGCACGACCTCGGCGCGGCGCTGGCGCCCGCGCTCGGCGGCGGCCGGGACGTGGCGCCGTTCGCGGCGGCGCTGGTGCTGTACTTCCTGGTCTTCGGGTTCCTGGCCGGCTGGCTGGTGACCCGGCTGGCACTGCCGCAGGCGCTGACCGAGACCGACCAGGCGCTGGACCTCTTCCTCGCCGGGCAGGACCGCGACCGGCACGGCGACAAGGTGGGCGCGGACGACCTGCGGGTCCGCGCGATGCAGCAGCTCGGGCTGCTGGGCGGCAGCGCGGAGCGCCCCGCCGCGCTGGCCGGGCAGCTGCCGCCCTCCTCCGGCGCGCCGGCCGGGCCGGAGGGCGTGGTGGCGGAGGTCCGCTCGACCGCGCGGCGTTCGGCGCTGACCGCCGACCAGGTGCGGGCCCTCTTCGCGGACGGCTCCGAGGGGCGGCGGATCCAGGCGCTCGCGCTGATGCAGGGCGATCCGGCGCTGGCGGACCTGCCGAGCGTGCTGGACGCGATCGAGCGCCCGCGCTCGGGCTTCGAGCAGTACCACGCGCTGCTGGCCGCCCGGGGGCTGCTCTCCCGGCTGCCCGCCGCCGGGGAGCAGCGGCTGCGGGACGCGGTGGCGACGCAGCTGGTCGACCCGCGGGGCATTCCGTACGGGTCGGACCGCAGTTGGCTGGCGGAGAAGATCCTCTCCCGGCTCCCGGCGCCGGCCCTCGTGCCGGAGCGGCCGGCGCCGGCCGGGCCGCAGGCCGCCCCGGTGGTGCCGGCCCAGCCGGGCGGACCGGACGGACCGGGCGGACCGTCGGCCGAGGGGACTTCTAGCCGGTGAACTCCGGGACGGTGAAGCGCAGTTCGGGACGGTCCCAGGTGATCCTCCCGCGCGCGGGGCAGGTGCCGACGCGTTCGGCGCCCACCCGCAGGTAGAAGCGCTCGGCGGGCGGGTTGGAGACGACCCGCACGGCGGCGATCCCGGTTCCGCGGGCGAGTTCCAGCATGTGCGCGATCAGCGCGCGGCCGGTGCCGAGCCCCTGGGCCTCGTCGGCGACGAACATCAGGTCCAGTTCGGCCGGTTCGCGGATCAGCCCGTAGAAGCCCAGCAGCCGGCCGGTGGCCGGGTCCGCGGCGAGGAACACCTCGTGGCGGGCGAGGTACTCGGGCGTCACCCGGTAGCCCTCGATCATCGGCGCGTACTCGCCGTGGTAGGCGGAGGAGGCGTGGATCAGTTCGGTGAGCCGGTCGGCGTCGGTCTCGTCGGCGCGCCGGATCGTCGTGTCGGTCATGCGGGTGAGTATAGGAGTGACCCCTGACAGCGACTATTACATGACGGGTGGCCGGAGCGCCCGGCGGCGGCGGTGGTCGGCGGCCCGCAGCACCAGGACCCGCCGGGGTCGGCCGCCCAGCGGCCCGGGGTAGCGGCGGACCTCGCTGCCGATCCGGCGCTCGCCGAGCGCGTACCGCAGCGGGCCGAGGTGGCCGCAGCGCCGGCCGTACCCGTCGTGCAGCGGCTGGACCCGGACCTCGCCGTCCGGGGAAGTGACCCGGACCAGCTCGGTCAACGCCGCCAACTGGCTTTCGGGGCCGAAGAGTTCGGGGTAGGCGAAGAGCAGGTAGCCGCTCAGGGTGAGGGCGAAGGCGCCGTCCGCGAAGGGCAGCCGGGGCAGCGCGGCGGCCACGTACTGCTGCGGGTGGGCGGCCGAGTCGGCGGCGAACAGCAGGCGGGCGCGGTCCCAGCTGCGCAGATAGCGCTCGGCGCGGTACGGGCGGGGCGAGGGGTAGAGCTGCGGGCGGTCGGCCATCGCGGCGGCCATCGCCGCCCGGGCGGCCACCGCGGCGGTCGCGACCGCCGGCAGCGGCAGCGCGTACGCCGGATCGACGGCGATCACCCGGCAGCCCAGCCCGCGCGCCTCGGCGGCCAGGCCGGCCGCGCCGCCGGGGCAGTCCAGCACCGGGCCGGGCAGGGCGGCGAGCCGGGCCCGGGTGAGGCCGAACAGGGCGCAGTACTCGTCCAGCGGCCGGGAGGTGACCAGGACGCCCGGGGGAACGGCGGGAATGCCGACGGCGGCCACCCGGCCATCCGAACACGCGACGGCCCCGCCCGCATCCGGAGGCGTCCGGGGTGCGGGCGGGACGCGGGCGGGTTCCTCGGCCGGGGCCGGCCGGTCAGCGGCCGAGCAGGCCCTGGGCGGCGACCCGGTTGACGTTGGTCAGGCCGCGGACCAGCTGCGTGGTGAGGAGGATCAGCAGCACGCCGAGGAGCGAGAGCCCGGCGATCTGCCAGGGCGACTGGACGTCGTACACGTGCCGGATGCCGTGGCTGTCGTGGAAGTCGAACAACCGGTACCCCTTCCAGGAGGTGTACGTCGGGAAGACCCAGTGGTACACGGGGTAGAGCGCCAGCGCCCAGCCGAGCACCAGGAACACCAGCGTCACCACGAAGCTGAGCACCGCCCAGGGGAACATCACCACCTGGTACAGCACGGCCTTCCAGCCGGCCCCGTCCGCGAGCCGCGCGGTGACCGCGCCCCAGCTGCCCTGGCGGACCCGGCGCACCGGCGCCGGGCCGGGGACGTCCAGGGCCAGCATGCCGCGCACCCGGGCCCGCTCCAGCCGGCCGAAACCGCGGGCGACGCTGGTCAGGGCGCCCAGCACGGGCAGACCGATGACGGTGACGAAGGTACCGACGCCGAGGCAGAACAGGGTGATCGAGACGACGAAGCCGACGATCGCCACCGGCAGGCCGCTGAGCGCGTAACCGACCTCGCGGTAGTAGTACGCGGAGAACGGCGCCCGCCACACGGCCGGCCGCCGCTCGGTCCGGCGGACCCGGGCCGGGCGCGGGTCGTCACCGTGACCGCCCAGGACGTCCCACTCCCGGTCCTCCATGCTGCGGCTGCTGCTCATGCTCCCGGCCCCCGGCCCCTCGTACTGTCGGTCGTTCGTCCCGCTGACAGGCTCCAGTCTGGTGGACGCGCCGGCCGGCCGGGATCCGGAGGCCTGGCGGATCCGGGGTGGGGTTAACCCCCCTCCACCGGGCGGCCGCTGGAGGGGGCGAGCCGGTGGGAGCGAGCGGTGGTCCGTGGCCCGGGCGGTCAGCCGGTCGTCCGCCCCCGCGTGCCCGCCCCCGGCCACTCGTCGGCGAGCAGCGCGTAGAGGTACGAGTCGGACCAGACGCCGTCCTTGAACGCGTCGTGCCGCAGCCGGCCCTCCAGCCGGAAGCCCAGCCCGGTGAGCACCTTCACGGAGGCGGCGTTGTCCACGGCGACCCGGGCGGCCAGCCGGTGCAGGTCCAGGGCGCCGAAGGCGAAGTCGCAGAGCAGGCCGACGGTCTCGCCCGCGTAGCCGCGGCCCCAGGACCCGCGGGCCAGCACGCACCCGAGCTGAGCGGCGCGGTGCCCGTCCAGGGTGAGCGAGGCCTGCCCGATCGGCGTCGCGTCCGCCGGCTCCTCGGCGTCGGCGAGCCTGGTGACGGCGAGCCGGTAGGTGTCCCGCTCCTCGGCCATCGCCTCCTCCAGGTAGAGCTCGATCTGGTCGGCGCAGTCCTCCCGGCCGCTCGGCCCGAAGGGCAGGTGGCGGGTGACCTCCGGGTCGCCGAACAGCGCGTGCAGCGCGTCCACGTCGCCCTCGGTGAGGTGGTACTCGCGGACGGCCAGTCGCGGGCCGGTGAGTCGTACGGGGACCATGGCTGCCGACCCTATCCCCGCCCGGCGGCTACCGTTCGGACTATGAACGACGAAGACCTGCGGCTCGCCCCCCGCACCAAGGCCGCCGACCTGCTCGCCTGGGCGGCCGGGCAGGACCGCGCGCCGGTGGCCGAGGCGCCGCTGCGCGCGGTGCTGGCGCTGCTGGAGCTGGGCGACGGCAGGATGCACGACGGCTGGCCGGAACTGACCTCCGACGCGGTGGAGCACCTGCTGTACGAGCGGCTCCACCTGTACGTCCAACCCGCACCCGAGGAGGACCCGCTCGCCTACGGCGACGCCGTCCGGCTGCTGATCGACCACCAGCGGGCGGCCCGGCGGCTGAACGCCAAGCGCCAGGAGCGGCTGCACGAGGAGGCCGAGTGGCAGGGCGAGGTCGCGGCCGGGCTGCTGCGCCGCGCCGACCTGGTGACCTGGCCCCGGCTGTACGCGGTGCTGCTGCACGCGTACGGGGTGGACGTCACGGACGGGGCGGCGGTGCGGGACTGGCTGGCCGGCTTCGCGGAGCTCGCGGAGGAGGACCGGCTGGCCGCGTACGAGGCGCTGGTGCCGGCCGGCTGGCTGGACGAGCCGGACGAACAGGGCTGGGGCCCGGGCCGGGTGCTGTCGGTCGGCATGGCCACCGACGGCGCCCGGCGGCTGCTGGAGCAGGGCCTGATGCGGCGCAGCTACCGCAACCTGGCCGAGCTGACCGCGCAGGGGCGGCCGATGCCGGACGAACTGGCCGGGGACTTCGGGCAGTTCGAGGAGGCGGCGGTCGACGCTGCGCTCGACCTGTTCGGCGGGTGGACGGTGCCGGGACTGCCCCGGCTGCTGGTGACGGAGTTCCCGGAGCTGGCGCCGGAGCCGGGCCAGGAGGAGATCGAGGCGTACCTGGCGCAGCTGCCCGCCGAGGAGTGAGACCTCGCACGAAGGCCCCAGCCCGGAGCGGCTGCTCCGGGCCGGGGCCTTCTCGCGTGCGCGTCGGGTTCTCTCGCGCGGGTGCGCGGACCTCTCGCGGGTGCGTCGGGTTTCTCGCGCGGGTCAGGGGTTGAGGCCGCGCTGCTGGAGCCAGGGCTCCGGGTCGACCGGGGCGCCGCCGCCGGGGCGGACCTCCATGTGCAGGTGCGGCCCGGTGACGTTGCCGGTCGCGCCGACCTTGCCGATCTGCTGGCCGGGGGCGACCTTGCCGGAGCCCTTGGTGATCGAGGAGAGGTGGCAGTACCAGATCTCGGTGCCGTCGGGCAGGGTCTCGACGATCCGGTAGCCGTACGAGCCGGCCCAGCCGGCCGAGGTGATGGTGCCCTGGCCGAGCGCGTAGACCGGGGTGCCGGTGTCGGCGGCGAAGTCCAGGCCGGTGTGCAGGTTGGCCCAGTAGCGGGCGCTCTGGCCGTAGTGGGCGGAGAGCCGGTAGTCCTTCACCGGGAGGGTGAGGGCGGCGGCCTTGACCCGCTCGGCCTCCTCGGCGGCGCGCTTGGCCTCGGCCTCCTTGGCGACGGCCTTGGCCTCCGCCTCCTGCGCGGCCTGGAGCCGGGCAGTCTCCTCGGCGGCGGTGCGCTGGCTGTCGGCCTGGTGCTGGATGCGGGCGGCGAGCGCGAGGCCGGGGTCGGCGGAGAGGGCGACCGGGGTCTCGTCCGGGGCCTCGACGGCGGGGGCGGCGGCCGGGGTCGCCGAGGCGAAGCCGGTGGCGCCCAGGGTGGCGGCGACGGCGGTGACGCCGAGCAGTGGGGAGGCTCCGCGGGTCTGACGCGGCATCCGGTGGCGGTTGGTCTCGACCTCCGCGGGGAAGTCCTCCGGGCCGAAGGCCTCGGGGCCGTCCGTGCCGGGGTGGTCGAGGAGCTGGGTACCGGCTGCGAAGCCGGCCGGGTGTGCCGGGGTGTGCGTCGACGCCACGGAGGCGCGCTCCTTTCCTTCCTTCGCGCCTACCGGGTTAGCTGACGGGTTCGGAGCAGGAAGGTCTCCTACGGCTGGGCCGGAGCCCCGCCGATTCACCCCAAGGAACATGGTTCCCCGGCTCCCTGACCTGCCCGGAGGCGGGTCGGCGGGATTAGGCGACGGCGCACGGTGCCGTCTGGGTACGGCGTTGACAACCGCGCTGCGTTATCAAACGTTAATCCTAGGAGGCTCTGATTCCAAGCCATCCGTTCGGAGCAGCCTAGGGCAAAGTGATCGGACGTCAACGAACGACACCGGCGAACACCCCCCTCGCGCACGGCCCCATCTGAGTACTCCTACTCATGTGCGCCCCGGCCGGGCGGCCACATCCTGGCGCCATGAGCACATCGATGCAGACCCGCACCACGGCCGCGTACCACATCCAGGCCGTCCTCTCCTTCGCCCTGTCGGGCGTCGCCCTCGCCGTCGGGATCGCCTACCTGCCGGTCGGCGGATGGACCAGGGCCTTCCTCGGGATCGGCCTCCTCTACACCGTCACCTCGGCGTTCACCCTGGCGAAGGTGATCCGGGACCGGCAGGAGTCCAACGAGATGGTCACCCGGGTGGACCAGGCCAGGCTGGAGAAGCTGCTCAGCGAGCACGACCCGTTCAAGGTGGAGGGAGTCTGATCGCTCCTTCCTCTCCTCCCGCTCCTCCCGCTCCACCCCTCACCCGGCCGTTCGCTTGACGGCTAAGGCTATTAGCCTTAGCTTTATGGCTATCGGCCCGCACGCCGATGTCCCGCACCGGCGGCCCGAGGAGGACCCCATGAACGGCACCATCACCCCGAGCACCCAGTACCTGACCGTTCCCGGCGGCCGGATCGCCTTCGACGACACCCGGCGGGGCGACGGCACCCCCGTCGTCCTGCTCCCGGGCATGCTCGACAGCCGGGCCGCCTACCGGCACCTGCGCCCGCTGCTCGTCGCCGCCGGCCACCGCGTCGTCACCGTGGACCTGCGGGGCTTCGGCGAGTCCTCCGTCGAGTGGGACGACTACGGCCCGGCCGCGATCGCCGGCGACGTCCTCGCCCTGCTCGACCACCTCGGCATCGAGCGCGCCGTCCTCGCCGGGAACTCCTACACCGGGGCGACCGTCGTCAGGGCCGCCGGGGACGCGCCCGAGCGGGTCGCCGGGATCGTCCTGCTCAACGCCTTCGTCGAGAACCCGCCGCCGGGCGCCCTGATGCGCGGCGTCATGGGCCTGATGGGCGCCGCCCTCGTCCACTGGCCGGCCTCCTGGGGCTTCTACCTGCGCCGGATGGCCTTCCCGGGCGCCAAGCCCGCCGACTTCGACGCGTACGTGGACGGACTGGTCGCCGCGCTGCGCACCCCGGGGCGCAAGACCGCCACCCGCGGGTACGTCCACGGCGACTCGGCGCCGGTCGGCTGGACGGCCGCGGTGCGGTGCCCGGCGCTGGTGGTCATGGGCAGCAAGGACCCCGACTTCCCGAAGCCGGAGCTCGTCGCCGACCGGCAGGCCGCCGCGCTCGGCGCGCGCAAGGTGATGATCGAGGGGTCTGGGCACTACCCGATGGCCGACAACCCGGCGGCCACCGCCTACGCCCTGCTGCCGTTCCTCGCCGAGCTCGGCTGAGCCCCGCCCGGCCCCGCCGCCCGTTCCTGCCCGACCCCGCCCGATCCACCCGACGTCATCCGTACGGAGAGCCCGAACCCATGCCCCGCGTAGGACTGACCCCCGACCAGGTCGTCGACCACGCCCTCGCCCTCATCGACGAGCAGGGCGCCGAGGCCCTCACGCTGGCCTCCGTCGCCGCCCGGGCCGGGGTCGCCACCCCCTCGCTGTACAAGCACGTCAGCGGCGGCCTCGCCGAACTGCGGCTGCTGATCGCCGTACGGGTCACCGGGGACCTGGCCGACCGGCTGGCCGAGGCGGCCGTCGGGCGCAGCGGGGACGACGCCGTCGCCGCCGTGCTGCGTGCCTACCACGCGTACGCCACCGCGCACCCGCACCGCTACAACGCCCTCCCCCAGGCCCCGCAGCCCGACGACGACCTGGCCCGCGCGGGCGCCCGGCTCGTCGGCGTGATCATCGCCGTCCTGCGGGAGTACGGCCTCGAAGGTTCCGAGGCGATCCACGCCGCCCGCACCGTCCGCTCCCTCGCCCACGGCTTCGCCTCCCTCACCACCGCCGGCGGCTTCCGGCTGGCCGAGGACCTCGCCACCACCCACGACCGCCTCATCGCCACCCTCACCACCGGCCTCCGCGCCTGGCCCGCGCAGGAGGCCGGCGCGGACGGCCACCTCTCCGGTGCCGGTGGCGGTGCCGGTGCCGGTGCCGGTGCGACGGCCCGGTCCCCGTTCACCTCTTGAGGAACCATTCACCGCTTGGGGAAATGGGGTATTAAGGGTCAGTGCCCCTGGAGCCCGCCGACAGTCCGACCGCGCGCAGTGCGATGCGCTGCGTGCGCCTGCTGCTCGGCTGCACCAGCGCCGCCGAGCTGCTCGGCACCGTACTGGCCGAGGGCCCGAGCTGGATCACCGGCGAGGGGTCCGCGCTGTACCTGCTGGACTCCGCCGGGATGCTCCGGCTGACCGCCTCGCACGGGCTGCCGGACTGGGCGCACGAGCGCTACGGCGTGGTCGATCCGGCCGGGGAGCTGCCCGCCGCGATGGCCCTGCGGCTGCGACGCCCGTACCTGCTCAGCCCCGAGCACACCAGCGTCGACTACCCGAACGCGAACGCCGGACTGGGCACCGGGATGGTCGCCGTGATCGCCCTGCCGATGGTCGTGGACGAGCGGCCGATCGGGGTGCTCGCCCTCGCGCTGGCCCACCGGGGCACCGTCCCGCGCCGCGACCTGGACGTCCTGGAGACCGTCGCCGAGGCCTGCGCCCACCGGCTCTCGCACCTGCTGGACCATGCCGACGCCCATCTGCCGCACGGCACCCGCGCACCCTACGGCGTCCGGTTGCCCGAGGGTCCGCGGGCGGCGGACGGCCGCCCGGCCGGGCCGGCCCACCCGCTGCTGTCGCTGGCGGTGCGGGCCGCCGGGCACGGCGCCTTCGAGCGCGACCTGGTCACCGGCGAGAGCTATTGGGACGCCGAGGCGTTCCGGGTGGCCGGCCGCCCGGCCGCCCCGGACGGCGCCGCCCCCGAGCTGGACCGGCTGGTCCACCCGGAGGACCTGCCGGACGTGCAGGCCGCGCTCGCCGAGGCGCTGGCCACCGGCGGCCGCTACCGGATCGGCTACCGGGTGCTGCGGCCCGGCGGCCGGCCCGCCCGGGTCGAGGAGTCCGGCGAGGTGATGCTGGACGTGCACGGGCGGCCGGTGCGGATCGCCGGGCTGCTGGCCGAGGCCGGGCACCGGGAGCAGCCGCCGGCCGAGGAGCGGAACTCCCCGGACGCCGCCCGGACGGCGCTGCTGCTGACGCTCACCCGGGCGCTGTCCCGGGCGGTGACCGTCCGGGACGTCACCACGGCCGTCACCGATGTCGCCCGTCCGGCGCTCGGCGCCGCCGGCATCGTCCTGGACCTGGTGGACGCGGGCCGGCTGCTGCCCGTCTCGCACACCGTGTACGGGGGCCCGCGCCGCACCGAACTCACCCGTCTGGCGGATCTGTCCGAGGGCGTGATGCAGCGGTCGCTGGCCCGTTCCGCCCCGCTGTTCAGCGAGCCCTCGGCGGCCCGTTCCCGGCGCGATCCGCTCGCCCCGGCCGCCTGGGCGGTGCTGCCGCTGGTCGCCTCCGGGCAGCAGGTGGGCTCCTGCCTGATCACCTTCGCCGCCGAGCGGGTGTTCAGCCGCGAGGACCGGACCCTGTACTCGGCCTTCGCCGGCATCCTGGCGCAGTCCCTGGAGCGGGCCCGGCTGTACGACACCCACCACCACCGGGCCTCCGAGCTGCAGCGGGCGATGCTCCCGCGCACCCTGCCCCGGCTGTCCGGGATCGCCAGTGCCGCCCGCTACCTGCCGAGCACCGAGGGCATGCAGATCGGCGGCGACTGGTACGACCTGCTGCGGCTGCCGGAGGGCCGGATCGGGCTGGTGATCGGCGACGTCCAGGGCCACAACGCCGAGGCCACCGCGGTGATGGGCCAACTGCGCAGCGGGCTGCGGGCGTACGCGACGGACGGGCACGACCCGGCCGCCACCCTGACCCGCACCAGCCGGCTGCTGGCCGAGCTGGACACCGAGCTGTTCGCGACCTGCCTCTACCTGACCCTGGATCCGGCCGACGGCGCGCTGACCGCCGCCCGGGCCGGGCACCCGGCGCCGGTGCGGATCACCGCCGACGCCGCGGCCGTCGAGCTGGAGCTGCCGGGCGGGCCGCCGCTGGGGGTGGACCCGGAGCAGCCGTACCCGCTGGCGGTGGAGCGGCTGGCGGTCGGGGAGACGCTGCTGGCGTACACCGACGGGCTGGTCGAGGACCGCGAGGAGGACTACGACGAGTCGGTGCAGCGGATGCTCGGCGGGCTCGAACTGTGGGCGCGGCAGACCGGTCCGGGGCGGATCGGCCCGGCACCGGCGCTGGAGCGGCTGGCCGATCTGCTCACCCTGAACGTGACCGAGCGGCGGTCCCGGCCGGACGACGTGGCGCTGCTGCTCCTGCACCGGACGACGCCCCTTCCGTAACACCGTGCACACGGGCCCCACACATCGCGGAACGCGATCCGGCCGTCGGGCTCGATTCCGGCGTTCCCACCGGTGCCGGTCAGGCTGCTCCCCCGGCTCGTCAGGCGCAGGGATCGGGGTCGAACGAGTGCCGATTGGCGCCGAATTGACTCGATATTGACGAGATCCGGTCACTTGGCGAGATCCGTTCACACCTTCGTAGGATCATCACCCTAGAATTCGCGGCGTGACGATGACTCAGTGGTCCGTAACGGCAACCGGCGTACTCGCCGTCCTCGCCCTCGTGGCCGCCGCGCGGTACCGCGCCGTGTCCGTCACCCAGCGCCGCCGCGCCGACCGGCTGCACGGCGAACTCGCCGCCCTCCAGGAGCAACTGGCCGCCGAACTCTCCCGCCGAGGCGAGGACCTCGCCGCCGTCCAGCAGGAGCAGGAGCACACCGCCTCCACCCAGCGGGCCTTCCTCAGCGTCGCCCGCCGGATCCTGGTGATGGCCCACGACCAGCAGGCGCTGCTGGACGAGATGGAGCGCACCCACGACGACCCGGCCCTGCTGGAGGGCCTGCTCAAGGCCGACCACGCCGCCGCCCAACAGGCCCGGCTGGCCCAGACCCTGGCCGTGCTGTGCGGCGCGCGGGCCGGCCGGCACTGGCCGGAACCGGTCCCCCTGGAGGACGTCGTCCGCGGCGCCCAGTCGCGCATCCTGCCGTTCCAGCGCGTGGTGGTGCGCAGCCGGACCGAGACCGCGGTGGTCGGCGCCGCCGCCGAGGCGCTGATCCACGCGATCGCCGAACTGCTGGACAACGCCACCCGCTACTCCCCGCCCAGCACCCAGGTGTTCGTCACCCTGATGCCGGTGCACAACGGCGCCGTCATCGAGATCGACGACGGCGGCGTCGGCATGCCGGAACAGGCCGTCGTCAAGGCCGCGGCCGCGCTGGCCGGCGGCAGCACCCTGGAGGTCTCCCGGCTGGGCGAGGTCCCGCAACTGGGCCTGGCCGCGGTCGGCCGGCTCGCCGAGCAGTACGGCTTCCGGGTCACGCTCAGCTCGGCGCCCTCGCCGTACGGCGGCGTGCGCGTGGTGCTGCTGCTGCCCAACGCGCTGCTCACCGAGCCGCTGCCGCCCACCGTCCCCGGCCTCGGGCCGGACGACCGGGCGTTCAACCCCGGCCCCCGACCGGCCTCCCCCGTCGGTCACCCCCTGCTGGAGACCCCGCCGTCCGGCCGGCACGCCGCCACCGGCGACACCCCGCCCCCGCTGCCCCGCCGGAGCCACCGGCGCGGCCGCACGGGCCGCCCCGCCCAGCACGCCGCTCCCCCACCGCAGCCCGCGCCGCCCTACCGCTCGGCCCGGGACGCGCAGGCGTTCATGGCGATGTTCCAGGCCGGGACGGCCAGCGGCCGTACCGCCGCCCGGGCCCAGGCCCAGTCCGACCCTTCCCTTCCCGCTTCCCCCCGACTTCCCCAGCGCTCCGGAGAGTTCCATGACCACCACCCCTGATCTCGGCTGGCTGCTCGCCGACATCATCGCCGTCCCGCAGGTCCAGCACGCCGTCGTCGTCTCCAACGACGGCCTGGAGATCGGCCGCAGCGCCGGCATCGCCCGCGACGACGCCGAACGGCTCGCCGCCGCCTGCTCCGGACTGCAGTCGCTGGCCCGCGGCGTCGCGACGGGCTTCGGCGGGCCGGGCAGCGCCACCCGCCAGATCATCATCGAGTACGGCGGCGGCTACCTCTTCGTCGTCGCCGCCGGGGCCGGCGCGCACCTGGCCGTGGTGACGAGCGAGGCGGTCGACGCCGGCCTGGTCGCCTACCAGATGCAGGTCCTGGTCGAGCGGATCGGCACCCACCTCACCAGCCCGCCGCGCGTCGACCACGCGGCGGGGGGCCACCGGTGAGCGGCCCGGTCCGGCCGTACGTCATCACCGGTGGGCGCAGCCGCTCCACCCGGGCCGAGCTGGCCCTGGAGAGCCTGGTCAGCGCGTTACCCGACCCGCCGGACCTGCCCGAGCACCCGCTGCTGAACCGCGAGCACCGGCGCATCCTCGACCTCTGCCACAGCCTGCTGTCCATCGCCGAGGTGGCGGCCCACCTGGGGCTGCCGCTCGGCGTCGTCAAGGTGCTGGTCGGAGACCTGTGGGACCTCGGCGCCGTGCAGGTGCTCCCGCCCGTCCCGCAGGCCGAACGCCTGCCCGCAACCCTCCTGGAGGAGGTGCTCGTTGGCCTCCGCCAACTCCGCTGAAGCCGTCCCCGACGCCCCGGACGCAACCGACGCGGCCGGTGCCGCCGACGGACCGCAGTACCTGCCCTCCTCGGTGCAGGGCGCGGTCAAGATCCTGGTCACCGGTCCATTCGGGGTGGGCAAGACCACCCTGGTCGGCTCGCTGAGCGAGATCACCCCGCTGCGCACCGAGGAGACCATGACCGCCGCCAGCGCGGGCATCGACGACCTCACCGGGCGCCCCGGCAAGACCACCACCACGGTCGCGCTGGACTTCGGCCGGATCACGCTCAACTCGCGGCTCGCGCTGTACCTGTTCGGCACGCCCGGGCAGCAGCGGTTCTGGCCGCTCTGGGACGACCTGTCGCGCGGCGCGCTCGGCGCCATCGCCATGGTCGACCTGCGCCGCCCCGACGAGAGCTTCGACGTGCTCGGCCGGCTGGAGGAGCAGCGCATCCCGTTCGCGGTCGCGGTCAACACCTTCCCGGACACGCCGGGTTACCCGGAGGAGGAGCTGCGCTCGGCGCTGGACCTGCTGCCGGAGGTGCCGATCCTGCACTGCGACGCACGCGACCGCCGGCAGTCCTACGACCTGCTGATCGACTTCGTCGACCACCTGCACCGCAGCTCGATCCTGGAGCTCCAGGGATGACCACCCCCGAACCCCCCGGCGCCGCCGGGTGCCCGGTCGCCCACGGCACCGGCCTGCCCGGCGGGCTGCCGGTGGGCGTCCCGCTGACCCCGCTGTACGGCCCGGCCGTCGCCGAGGACCCGCACGGCCTGTACGCCCGGCTGCGCGAACGCTACGGGCCGGTCGCCCCCATCGAGCTGGAGCCCGGGGTCGAGGCCTGGCTCGTCCTCGGCTACGCCGAGCTGCTCGAACTCACCCGCAACGAGGCGCTGTTCTCCAAGGACTCGCGCCGCTGGCGGGTGCCCGCCGAGGGCCGGCTGGCGGCCGACTCCCGGCTGCTGCCGATGACCTCCTGGCGGCCCACCCTGCTCAACCTGGACGGCGCTGAGCACCAGCGGCTGCGCTGCGCCGTCTCGGACACCCTCGCCCAGATCGACCACCGCCAGCTGCGCGGCACCACCGAGGCCGCCGCCAACGGGCTGATCGACGGCTGGGGCCCGGACGGCACCGCCGACCTGGTCGCCCAGTACGCGCGCCGGCTGCCGCTGCTGGTCTTCACCCAGCTGCTCGGCCTGCCCGCCGACGCCGGCCCGCACCTCATCCGGCTGATCAACCACATCGCCGACAGCGGCGCCGAATCGGTGCGCGCCAACCAGGAGTTCCAGGCGGTCCTGGTCGACCTGGTGCGGCGCCGCCGGGCCACGCCCAGCGCCGACCTCACCTCCTGGCTGCTGGCCCACCCGGCCGCGCTGACCGACGAGGAGGCGGTGCACCACCTGGTGGTGATGATGGTCGCCGGGAACGAGACCACCATCTGCTGGACCGGGAACACCCTGCGGCTGCTGCTCACCGACCGGCGCTTCCGGGCCACCCTCACCGGCGGGCGGCTGACCGTCTCCGACGCGCTGGAGGAGGTGCTCTGGCGCGACCCGCCGACGCAGAACTTCCCCGGCCGCTGGGCCACCGGCGACACCGTGCTCGGCGGCCAGTACATCAGCGCCGGCGACATGCTCGTCCTCGGCCTGGCCGCGGCCAACGCCGACCCGGCCGCGCAGGGCGTGTCCGCCGCCGCCCAGGGCTCGCTCGGCGGCAACCGGGCGCACCTGGCGTGGGGCGCGGGCCGGCACGTCTGCCCGGCCCAGCACCCCGCCAGGATCATCGTCGAGACCGCCGTCGAGACCCTGCTGCACCGCCTCCCCGACCTCCAACTGGCCGTACCGGCAGGAGAGCTGACCTGGCGCCCGTCCCCGTGGTCCCGGGCCCTGACCGCCCTCCCGGTGCTCTACAGCGCCTTCACCCCGCCCCGCCCGCCAGCTCCCGAGAGGCCCGCATGGACACCACCACCGACGCCGGAACCCGCGCCGAGCCCGTCCGACTCGACCCCTTCGGCCGCGACCAGCACGCCGAGAACGCCCGACTCCGCGCGGCCGGCCCCGCGGTCCTGGTGGAACTCCCTGGCGGGGTGGTGGTCTGGGCGGTAACCCACCACGACACCCTCCAGTCGCTGCTGGCCGACCCCCGGGTCGGCAAGGACGCCCGGCTCTGGAACACCTTCCGGGAGGGACGGCTGCCGGAGGGCTGGCCGCTGCTCAACTTCATCGCCGTCCCCGGCATGGTCACCGCCGACGGCGAGGACCACCGGCGGCTGCGCGGGCTGGTCTCGCAGGCCTTCACCCCGCGCCGGATCGCCGACCTGGCCCCCGCCGTCGAGGCCCGGACGATCGCGCTGCTCGACGAGGTCGCGAAGCTGGAGGGCCCGTTCGACCTGCGGCGGCACTTCGCCTACCCGCTGCCGATGCAGGTGATCGGCGAACTGCTCGGCCTCGCGCTGGAGCAGCAGGACGAACTGCACGAGCTCTCCGACACCATGGTCTCCAGCTCGGCCACCCCGGCGGCGGCCCTGGCCGCGCAGCGGGGCCTGAACGCGCTGCTGGCCTCGGTGGTGGCGGCCAAGCGGGCCGAGCCCGGCAACGACCTGACCAGCGACCTGATCGCCGTCCGCGAGGCCGGCCACCCGCTCGACCGGCAGCGGCTCAGCGAGGCCGAGCTGGTCGGCACCCTGCTGCTGATGCTGGTCGCCGGGCACGAGACCACGCTCAACCTGATCACCAACGCCGTCCGCGCCCTGCTCGCGCACCCGGAGCAGCTGCGGCTCGTCCTGGACGGGGAACAGCCGTGGTCGGCGGTGGTCGAGGAGACCCTGCGCTACGACTCCCCGGTCGGGCAGTTCCCGCTGCGCTACGCGTCCGAGGACATCGCGGTCGGCGACGTGGTGATCCGGCGCGGCGAGGCGCTGCTGGCCTCGTACGCGGCGGCCGGGCGGGACTCCGGGCACCACCCGGACGCGGACCGCTTCGACCTCACCCGGCAGCCCGCCAAGCACCTGTCGCTCGGCCACGGCCCGCACTTCTGCCTCGGCTCCGGGCTCGCCCGGCTGGAGGCCGAGACGGCGCTGCGGCACCTGTTCACCCGCTTCCCCGGGCTGGCCCCGGCGCAGGGGCGGACGAACGAGCCGATCGCCTCGTTCGTCAGCAACAGCGTGCGCACCCTGTGGGTGACGGTCTGAGCCGGCCGGTTACCTGAGGGCGGTCCGGGTCGTTCGCCAGGGCATGAAGAAACTCGCCACCCTGGCCGCCCTCACCATGGCGGGCCTCGCCCTCGCCGCCCCGGCGGCCTCCGCCACCACCCAGACCGCCTCCTCGCCGGACGTCACCGGCGGGCTCACCGACGGGCTCGAAGTCTCTCCCGCCGACCTCGCCCTGAGGACCGTGGGCACGCTCCCGCTGGTCGGCAAGCCGGCCAACGAGATCGAGGCGATCGGGACCAACCAGCTGGACCACCCGGGGCTCAGCGGGCACGTCCTCAACTGATTGATCCGCCGATCGGGTGACCGGGTGGTCGGTGACCGGGTGGTCGGTGGCCGGGCGGTCGGTGGCCGGGTGGCCGGACGGCCCGGTGGCGCACCCGCCCGGCGACCGGCCCGTGGGCGGCCGGCCGACCCCCGAACGGTCGGCCGCCCACGGCACCCGACGCGCGGCACCCGACGCACGGCACCCGGGCCGCGGGGCTCAGCCCGCGGACAGCCGGTTGAGCTCCGGGTAGCTCAGCCCTTCGGCGAACGCGCCGAACGTGCCGCTCCCGTACACCTCCCGGGCGGCCCGGCCGACCGCCGCGTACGCCACCTCGGCCAGGCCCGGACCCAGGCTGATCCGGGCCACGCCGAGCTTCGCGAGTTCGGCGACCGCCGGGGAGCCGGGACCGGCCAGCACGTTCAGCGGCGCCGGGACGGCCGCGACCAGGGCCGCGATGGTCTCCGGGTCGGCCACCCCGGGGACGAACACCCCGTCCGCGCCCGCCGCGACGTACGCCCGCAGCCGGTGCACCGCGTCGTCCAACCGGCCCTCCGGGGCGCCGATCCCGTGCAGGAAGACATCGGTGCGGGCGTTGACGAAGAGCGGCACGCCGGCCGCGTCCGCCGCGGCCCGGGCGGCCGCGATCCGCTCGGCGGCCTCCTCCGGGGGACGGCCCTCGTCCTCCAGGTTCACCCCGACGGCGCCGGTGGCGATCAGCGCGGCGACCGTCCCGCCGACGCCGGCGGCGGTGTCCGCGTAGCCGCCCTCCAGGTCCGCGGTGACCGGCAGGTCGACCGCGCGGACCACCTGGGCGGTCCGGGCCAGCACCTGCTCGGGGTCGGCGCCGCCGCCGTCCGCGCTGCCCAGCGACCAGGACACGCTCGCGCTGGCCGTCGCCACCGCCCGCGCCCCGGCGGCGGCCACCAGCCGGGCGCTCGGCACGTCCCAGGCGTTCGCCAGCACCAGCGGCTCGCCCGGGCGGTGCAGCTCGCGCAGCAGCCGGGCCCTCTCCCGCCGGACGGCGGGGTCCGCGGCGCTCACTTGGCGGCCGGGCTCATGCGGGTGGACACGCCGATCCGGTTCCAGGCGTTGATGGTGGCGATCAGCGCGATCAGCTGGGCCAGCTCGGTCTCGTCGAACCGCTCGGCGGCCTCCGCGTACACGGCGTCCGGCACGTGGCCCCGGGTCAGCAGGGTGACCGACTCGGTGAGGGCCAGGGCGGCGCGCTCGCGGGCGGTGAACCACGGGGTCTCGCGCCAGGCCGGGAGGGAGACCAGGCGGTGGTCCTGCTCGCCGTGCTTGCGGGCGTCGGTGGAGTGCATGTCGATGCAGAAGGCGCAGCCGTTGATCATCGAGGCGTGCACCTTGACCAGCTCGGCGATCACCGGGTCGAGGCCCTCCCGGGAGGCCCGGTCCACGGCGATCATCGCCTGGTAGTAGGCGGGGGCGAGCTTGTGCATCAGCAGGCGCTGCTCGGGGGCGGGCACCGGGGCCCCGTCCGTGCCGGTCGTCGCGGCCGTCGTCTCGTTCGTCGTCATGGCCGCCAGCCTAGGAGCGCGGTGGCCTGGCGTCCTGGTGCGTTCGGCCACCCGTTCCTTGGGCCACTTCCCGGGGCACGTCCCGGGGCACGTCCCGGGCGCTTCCGGCGTACGAACGACCGTGCGAGGATCGCTGGCAGGGGATCGTCGGCAGGAGGTCGCCGAAGGTCGAGGTCAGGGGGCACGGTCGTGTGCACGGCGTTCGTCAGCATCGAGCCCGGAGCGGCCGTCCCGGTGCTGCTGCTGTCCGTCCGGGACGAGTACCTGGGCCGCGCCTGGCTGCCGCCCGACCACCACTGGCCGGACCGTCCGGAACTGCTCGGCGGACTGGACCTCGCGGCCGGCGGCACCTGGCTGGCCGTCGACCCCGGCCGGCGCACCGCCGCCTGCCTGCTGAACGGCTTCGGCCCGCTCGCCCCCGCCGACGCCCGGCGCACCCGCGGCCGGCTGCCGCTCACCGCCCTCCGGGAGGGCGGGATCGGCCACCTCGACCTCACCCCGTACGACCCGTTCCACCTCGTCCTGGCCCGCGCCGACGGCGCCCGGGTGTTCAGCTGGGGCGGCGGGCGGCTGGAGGAGAGCGAACTGCCGTCCGGCCTGAGCGTGGTGCTCAACGACGGGCTGGAGGGCCTGGCGGCCGGCCGGACCGCCTCCGAACGGATCCGCGCCCTGATGGCCGCGCGGGCCGCCCACTTCCGGTCCCGCTTCACCGCCGTGCCCCGGCCCGGGCCGACCGCCGACGGACCGGCCGAGGCGGCCTGGGGCGGGTGGCTGCCGATCGTCGCCGGGGACGGACTCGCCCCGGACGCGGACGCCGCGCTGGTCCAGCGGCGGGACTTCGGCGACGGACGGATCTGGGGCTCCTCCTCGATCTCGCTGCTCGCGCTCGGACCGGACCTGCTGCGCTACGACTTCGCGCCCGCGCCGGTGGCCGCGGACGGGCCGGGGTGGCGGCGGGTGGCGACGGCCTGACGGAGGGCCGACGGCAGCCGGCCCCGCGTCGGCGGCGGCGGAAAAGGACTTGCACCTGACGCTGCGGGAGGCGGCATCGTGGCGCGGGTCGAGCCCGAAGGAGACCGCCGTGACCCACCCGGACCCCTCGCCCCGCCCCCGCCCCCGGCTGCTCGCCGCGCTGACCGTCGCCCTGCCGCTGGCGGGCACACCGGCCGCGGTGACCGCCCTCGTGCTGTTCGGCGACGCCGCGCACCGGACCGTCCCGTCCGCCACCGTCCTGGCCTCCGTGGCGGCGGCGCTGATCGGTCATTTCGGCCCCGGTGTCGCGCAGCCGTACGGTCGGTGAACTTCCGACGGCGGGGTTGGCGAACGTCTACATGCCCGTAGTAGCTTCGCGACGGCCCCGGATCCGGGCGGCCACCGACCCCCGAGCGAAGGTGCGCGATGTCGACCCTGACCTACCCGGAAGCGATAGGCGTCGGCCTGCTCCAGGGCGTGACGGAACTCTTCCCGGTCTCCAGCCTCGGCCACAGCATCCTGCTGCCCGCCCTGGTCGGGGGAAGGATCCAGCACGACCTCGACATGACCGCCGAGGGCTCCTCGTACCTCGCCGCCCTGGTCGCCCTGCACCTGGCCACCGCGCTCGCGCTGGTGGTCTACTTCCGCAAGGACTGGGTCCGGGTGGTCGACGGGCTGTTCGGCTCGATCCGGCGCCGCCGGGTGGAGACCCGCAACGAGCGGCTCGCCTGGCTGCTCGTCCTCTCCACCATCCCGGTCGGCGTGGCCGGCCTGGTGCTGGAGAAGGCCCTGCGCAACGCGCTCGGCAAGCCCGTCCCGGCCGCGGTCTTCCTCGCCCTCAACGGCCTCGTACTGCTCGGCGCCGAGCGGCTCAAGCGCGGCGGCACCGGCCGCCGCCGGGCCGGACGCGTCACCGCCGCCGCCGACGACGAGCCGGGCACGGACCCGGCCATCGCCTCCGACCACCGGCTGACCCGGCTCGGCTACGGGCAGGGCGCCTGGATCGGCGCCGCGCAGATCCTCGCGCTGTTCCCCGGCATCAGCCGCTCCGGCGTCACCATGAGCGCCGGCATCCTGCGCGGACTGCACCACGAGGACGCGGCCCGGTTCTCCTTCCTGCTCGCCACCCCGGTCATCCTGGCCGCCTCGGTGCTGAAGGTGCCGGAGCTGTTCAAGCCGGAGAACTCCGGCGTGCTCGGCCCGGTCCTCGCGGGCAGCCTCGCCGCCTTCGTGGCCGGGTACGTCTCGGTGCGCTTCCTCACCAGGTACTTCGAGACCCGCAGCCTGACGCCGTTCGCGATCTACTGCTTCCTGGCCGGCGCCGGCAGCGCGGTCTACCTGTCGCTCTGAGCCGTCCGGACCGCCCCGGCCAGGACCTGCGCGAGCTCGGCCGGCCGGGAGAACATCGGCCAGTGCCCGGTGTCCAGCTCCACCAGCCGCCAGTGGCCGTCCGCGACCAGCCCGGCGACCACCGGCGGCGGCTCCGGCCAGTCCAGCAGGCACTTCACGTACACCGTCGGGAGCGCGCTCAACGGGCCCCGCAGGACGGCGGGTTCGGTCAGCGAGAGGCCCGGGTGCGCAGTCGCCCCCGCGACGATCCGGGCGATCTGCCCGACCGTCAGCCCCTGCTCGGCGAACTCGGTCGGCGGCAGCGGCGGCCACCAGCCCCCGTGCGCCGCGAGGTCCGCCCGCAGCGCGGCCGGCTCCGGCATCCGGTCCGCGAAGGACTCCCCCGCCACCGGCACGTTGGCGTCCACCAGGACCAGCCCGGCCAGCCGTCCGCCGATCCGCTCGGCGGCCTGGCCCACCGGAATGCCCGAGTAGCTGTGCCCGACCAGCACCACCTCGTGCAGGTCCAGCCGCTCCACCTCGGCGACGACGTCCGCCACGTGCGCCTGCTGCCCGGCCGGCGCGCCGTGCTTCTCCGCGAGCCCGGAGAGGGTCAGCGGGAACGCCCCGTGACCGGCCTCGCGCAGCTGCGCCGCCACCTCGTCCCACGCCCACGCCCCGAGCCAGGCGCCCGCCACCAGTACAAAGTTCGCCATGGGCGGCACCGTAGCGCGCGCGTGCGACAGTGGCCCGGGAAACGACGGCGAACAGGACGTGGAGGAAACGTGGTTGAGGAACAGGGCGGGCCGGCCCCGCTCACGGGGAAGGCGGCGGTCGTCACGGGCGGCTCGCGGGGCATCGGGCGGGCCGTCGTCCGGCGGCTGGCCCGCGACGGCGCGCAGGTCGTCCTCGGCTACGCCCACGACGAGCGGGCCGCCTCCGAAGTGGTCCGCGCCGTGGAGGCCGAGGGCGGCCGCGCCTGGGCGCTGCGGGCCGACCTCGGCGAGGCCGGTGCCGCCGAGCGGCTGATGGCCGAGGCCGAGGAGCGGCTCGGCGGACTGGACGTCCTGGTGAACAACGCCGCCGGCTCCTTCACCCCGACCCCGCTGGCCGAGCTGGACGACGCGGACCTCGACACCGTGTTCACGGTCAACACCCGCGCCGCCTTCACCACCGTCCGCTACGCCGCCCGCCGGATGCGCGACGGCGGACGGATCGTCAACATCTCGACGGTGAACACCGTCCGGCCCGTCCCCGGCATCGCCGCGTACGCCGCCAGCAAGGGCGCCGTCGAGCAGCTCACCGCCGTGGCCGCCGTCGAACTGGGTCCGCGCGGGATCACCGTCAACACCGTCTCGCCCGGCGCCACCGACACCGACCTGCTGCGCGGCACCAACCCGCCCGAGGCCCTCGACCGCGTGGCCGGCCTCACCCCGCTGCGCCGCCTCGGCCGGCCCGAGGACATCGCCGACGTCGTCGCCTTCCTGGCCGGGCCCGAAGGGCGCTGGCTCACCGGGCAGAACCTCCGGGCCGCGGGCGGGCTGGCCTGATCCCCGGCCCGGGGGGGAGCAAAAACAAACAAAAGGAACAAACAACAAACACCCCCAGAACCAAACAAAACAGCAAAGAGGAGCAAGAGGGGAGGCCCC
>NZ_JBHVJT010000068.1:27663-55141 GCF_042798815.1 Kitasatospora sp. NPDC057738
GACGTCGCGGATGTCGTTGCCTTCCTGGCCGGGCCGAAAGGGTGCTGGCTAACTGGGAAAAACCTCTGGGCCGGGGGCGGGTGGGCCTGATCCCCGGCCTGGGCCGCCCGGCAGCCGGCCGGGCGCCCCGACCGGTCACGCCGTGAGGCCCAGGGCGGCCAGGCGGACGGGATCGGTGAGGATGTCCAGCGCGGTGATGCGGCCCCCGCGGACGGTGAACGACATGACCGACAGCGGACGGCCCTCGGCGAAGGACACCACCCCGGGCGAGCCGTTGACCAGCACGATCCGGCCCTCGGCGGCGAAGCGGGCGAACGTGATCGCCTGCGAGGCGACGTCCGCCGCACCACGGCGCAGCGCGCTCGGGACCAGCGTGCCGCCGTCCGACCGGGCCACCACGTCCGGGTCGAGCACGGTCAACAGGGCGTCGAAGTCGCCGCCCCGGGCGGCGCTCAGGAAGGCCTCCACCACCGTGCGCTTGCGGGCGTTGTCGGAGTCCGCGGCAGGGGTCGCGCCCTGGACCCGGCGGCGGGCGCGGCTGGCCAGCTGCCGGGTGGAGGCGGAGGTGCGGCCCAGCACCTCGGCGATCCCGTCGAAGGGCACCTCGAACATGTCGTGCAGCACGAAGGCCACCCGCTCCGCCGGGGAGAGCGTCTCCAGCACCACCATCAGCGCGATCCCGACCGAGTCCGCGACCAGGACCCCGTGCACCGGGTCCAGCGCCGACAGCCCGCCGACCACCGGGTCCGGCAGCCGCACCCGGTCCTCCTGCTCGGGCATCGGGTCCTCCCGGCGGGAGGCGCGGGAGCGCAACTGGTCCAGGCAGACCCGGCCGACGACCGTGGTGAGCCAGGCCCCGAGGTTGCGCACCCCGCCCGCGTCACTGCGGCCCAGCTTCAGCCAGGCCTCCTGGACGGCGTCCTCGGCCTCGGCGATCGACCCGAGCATCCGGTAGGCCACCGCCCGCAGTTGGGGGCGCTCCGCCTCGAAACGCCGGGCCAGTTCGGCCAGTTCGGCGGGCTCGGCCGGTTCGGCGGGTTCGGCCGGCTCGGCCGGGGGGTTTTCCTCGCTCACCCTGTCACATCCTCGCGTCGGGATCCGTCGGTCCAGTGACGGACGCTAACCGACCGGGAGGACACCATGACCACCACCCGCACCACCGCCACCACCACCATCGAGGAGCCCGCCGGCACCACCTGGTGGCCCCCGGCACCCCGCCGCCCCGCCGCGCGAGAATGGGGCTCGTGAGCACCTCCCGGACCACCTCCTGGACCACCTTCGGCGGCGACCTGCACCTGGACCTCACCGAGCGGCGGGCCGCCGGCGCCGGACTGCGGGCCGCCCTGGAGGACGCGCTGCGCGAGGCCGTCCAGGACGGGCGGCTCGCCCCCGGCACCCGGCTGCCGTCCTCCCGGGCGCTCGGCGAGGACCTCGGGATCGCCCGCAACACCGTGGTCGAGGCGTACGGCCAGCTCACCGCGGAAGGCTGGCTCAGCTCCCGGCAGGGCTCCGGAACCACCGTCGCCCGACGGGCCGCGCCGGAGCCGCCCCAGGGCCGGCGGCCGGCCCCCCGACCGTCGCCGGGGCGCCCGACCGCCCGGTACGACCTGATGTCCGGACGGCCCGACCTCTCGCTCTTCCCCCGCACCGCCTGGCTCGCCGCCGCCCGCCGCGCCCTCGCCACCGCACCGCACGAGGCCCTCGACTACGGCAGCCCACTCGGCCGGATCGAACTGCGGCAGGCGCTCACCCACTACCTGGCCCGGGTCCGCGGCGTCCGCACCGACCCCGACCACCTGCTCGTCTGCACCGGCGTCACCCAGGGCCTCGGCCTGCTCTGCGCCGCCCTGCGGGAACGCGGCGCCCGCGCTCTGGCCGTCGAGGAGTACGGGCTGCCGCCGCAGCACGCGGTCGCCCGGGCCGCCGGGCTCGCCACCGCCCCGGTGCCGCTGGACGCGGACGGCGCCCTGGTGGACCGGCTCGACAGCCGGGCGGGCGCCGTCCTGCTCACCCCGGCCCACCAGTACCCCACCGGCGCGGCGCTCTCCGCCGACCGGCGGGCGGCGGCGGTGCGGTGGGCGCGGGAGCACGACCGGTACGTCGTCGAGGACGACTACGACGGCGAGTTCCGCTACGACCGGCAGCCGCTCGGCGCCATGCAGGCGCTGGACCCGGAGCGGGTGGTGTACGCCGGAACGGCCGCCAAGAGCCTCGCACCGGGCCTGCGGCTGGCCTGGCTGGCCCTGCCGGACGCGCTGGTCGAGCCGGTCGCCCGGCTCAAGTCGCTGGCCGACACGATGTCCCCGGTGCTGGACCAGCTGACGCTGGCGGAACTGATCACCTCCGGCACCTACGACCGCCACGTGCGGCGCTGCCGCCTGCACTACCGGCGCCGGCGCGACCACCTGGTCTCGGCGCTCGCCGAACACGCCCCGCACGTCCGGGTCACCGGCATCGCGGCCGGCCTGCACGCCGTGCTCCAGCTGCCGCCCGGCTCCACCCCGGAGGCCGAACTCGTCGCCCGTGCCCAGCAGGCCGGCCTCTCCCTCGGCGGCCTCACCCGGCACCGCGTCGCCCCGGCCACCGCCGAAGCCCCGCCCGCCCTGGTCATCGGCTACGCCACCCCGCCGGAGCACGCCTTCGCCGGGGCCGTCCGGGCCCTGTGCGAGCTGCTGCGCGGGGCGTGAGCGGGGCGGGCGGTAGGCCGGGCCGGGCCGGTGAAGCCGGGGCCCCGCCGCCGGGGTCGGCCGGCGGGGCCGGTTCGGGGAGGTGGTCCGCCCGCCTCCCTCGGGGGTGGGGGCGGGCGGACGGTCAGGGGTTCGAACTACTTGTTGCGGCTGCCCAGTTCGAACAGGAGGATGATGAAGCCGGCGAAGATGTGGATGCCGGCCGTGTAGATCACCAGGCGGTGGTAGACGCGCTTGTTGGCCCACTTGCCGGCGTCCATGGTCTTCGGACCCGCGGCGGTGTCGGCGGCACCGGCCGGGGTGGCGGTGGTGGTGGGATCGGCCATGGTGATCTCCTCCGGGGTGTTCTGACGGCTGGTCAGTGAACGGCGGCGGGGCCGCCGCCGAGGCAGAGTTCGCCGCCGGGGCTCTGCAGCAGGGTGTGGACGAAGAGCAGTTCGACGCCGCTGTCCGACTCCGCGGCGATGCAGTGCGGCGTGAGCGAGTCGTAGTGGGCGGAGTCGCCCACCCCGAGCTGGTGGACGCGGTCGCCGAGGGTGACCCGGAGCGCGCCCTTCAGGACGTACAGCCACTCCTCGCCCGGGTGGACCCGGACCACCGAGTCCTGCACGCCCGGCGGGACGTGCACCCGCAGGGCCTGCATGGCGCGGCCGGGGGCGCCGGCCCGCCGGTAGCCCCAGCCGCCGGCCCGGCCGGGCTCGATGGCGCCGCCGCGGACGATCGGGTCCGGCTCGGCGAGGGTCTCGCCGAGCAGGCCGGAGACCGAGGTCCCGTACGCGCGGGCGAGGCCGAGCAGGACGGGCAGCGAGGGCTGCCGTCGGCCGGTCTCCAGTCGGGACAGATAGGCTGGGGAGAGTCCGACCCGTCCGGCGGCCACCTCCAGCGTGAGGCGACTGCTGAGCCGGTGCTCACGGAGGCGGGCGGCGAGGCCGGCGACCTCCTGGTCGTCGAGCTGTTCGCCGGTCGTGGCGGCACCGGTGGAGCTGCTGGTCATGTGTCCAGTGGACACCCGGCGTGCCGCAGGGGCAAGAAATTTGCCTCAGAGGCAAGAGCCCCGGAGGGTCCCGCCCCCGGCGTTCACGGCCGCGGGATGTTCCGCAGATTGCTCCGGGCCAGGTCGATCATGCGCCCGACGCCGCCCGAGAGCACCGTCCGGCCCGCCGCCAGGGCGAAGCCCTTCAGCTGGGCGGCGGTGATGTGCGGCGGGACGGACAGCGCGTTGGGGTCGGTGACCACGTCCACCAGGGCCGGACCCGGCCGCTCCAGCGCCTCCGCCAGCACCTCCCGGACCCGGGCCGGCTCGGTGACCCGCTTGGCCTGGATGCCCATCGCCCGGGCGATCCCGGCGTAGTCCACGTCCCCGTTGTCGATCTCGGACTCCGGGTAGCCGGAGACCAGCATCTCCAGCTTGATCATGCCCAGTGCGCCGTTGTTGAAGACCACCGTCTTCACCGGCAGCCGGTGCTTGGCCACCGTGAGCAGCTCGCCGAGCAGCATGCCGATCCCGCCGTCGCCCGCCATCGCGACCACCTGCCGCCCCGGGCAGGCGAGCTGGGCGCCGATCGCGTGCGGGAGGGCGTTGGCCATCGAGCCGTGCAGGAAGGAGCCGATCACCCGGCGGCGGCCGTTGGGCCGGAGGTAGCGGGCGGCCCAGACGTTGTTCATGCCGGTGTCCACGGTGAACACCGCGTCCTCGGCGGCCACCTCGTCCAGCACCGAGGCGACGTACTCGGGGTGGATCGGCAGGTGCTTCTCGATGTCCCGGGTGTACGCGCCGATCACGTCCTCCAGCGCCCGGCAGTGCTTGCGCAGCATCCCGTCCAGGAAGGCGCGGTCCCGGGTGGCGTCCAGCAGCGGCAGCACGGCCCGCAGGGTGGCGGCCACGTCGCCGTGGACGGCCAGGTCGAGCGGGGTGCGGCGGCCGAGCCGGGTGGCGTCGTGGTCGACCTGGACGGTGTGCGCCTGCGGCAGGAAGGAGTCGTACGGGAAGTCGGTGCCGAGCAGCAGCACCAGGTCGGCGGAGTGCAGCGCCTCGTGGCAGGCGCCGTAGCCGAGCAGTCCGCTCATGCCGACGTCGTACGGGTTGTCGAACTGGATCCATTCCTTGCCGCGCAGGGAGTGGCCGATCGGCGCGTTCAGGGCCTGCGCGGCCGCCATCACCTCGGCGTGCGCCGCGCGCACCCCGGCGCCGCAGAACAGGACCACCTTGCGGGCCGCGTTGAGCAGCCGGGCCAGCTCCTGCACCTGGGACCAGGGCGGCGCGGCGACGGCCTCCTCGGTGAGGAAGTGGCTGGTGCCGGTGGGTGCGGCGGCGGTCAGCGCGGCGACGTCCCCGGGGAAGGCGAGCACCGAGACGCCGTGCGAGCCGAGCGCGTGCTGGACGGCGACCCGCAGCAGGCGGGGCAGCTGGGCCGGGGTGGAGAGCATCTCGCACCAGTTGCTGCAGTCGGTGAACACCCGCTCGGGGTGGGTCTCCTGGAAGAAGCCGGTGCCGATCTGCCCGGACGGGATGTGGGAGGCGAGCGCGAGCACGGGCAGGCCGCTGCGCTGGGCGTCGTACAAGCCCTGGATCAGGTGGGTGTTGCCGGGGCCGCAGGACCCGGCGCAGACCGCGAGCCGGCCGGAGAGTTCGGCCTCGGCGGCGGCCGCGAAGGCCCCGGCCTCCTCGTTGCGCACGTGCACCCAGCTGATGCCGTCGGCCCGGCGGATCGCGTCCACCACGGGGTTGAGGCTGTCGCCGACGACGCCGTAGACCCGCTCCACCCCGGCCTGCCGGAGCACTTCCACCATCTGTTCGGCCACGCTCACCACGGCTGTGCTCCTTCGGTCGCCACGGGACACCTGCACCCTCCGCCGGGGAGGTGGCGGGCGCAGCCGGGGCGGGCCGAAGGAGTGAGCGGGGTACGGGCTACTCGGCCGCCAGGTGGTCCTGCTGACCGAGCTTGCCGGCCGCGAGGCCGGCCTGGGGCTGGCGGCGGCCGGGTTCGCGGCCCGGGGGCTGGGCGACCCGCTCCTGCGCGGGCGGGACGGTGGTCGCCAGGGTGACCGGGGAACCGGACTCGACCCGCACCGCCTCACCGTCGTGCCGCAGGTGGAGGACCTCGCCGCGGCGCAGCGTGTACGTCGTGCGCTCATGGGTGATCTCGACGCCGAGCAGGTGCCCGCGCACCAGCAGCGAGAAGCTCAGCCGCATCAGCCCGGACGGCAGCCGCGGCCGGAACGAGAGCGTCTCGCTGTGGTCGCGCAGCCCGCCGAAGCCGGCCACCAGGGCGATGCAGGCCCCGGCGAGCGAGGCCATGTGCAGGCCGTCCCGGGTGTTGCCGCCGAGGTCGTGCAGGTCCATCAGCGCCGCCTCGGCCGTGTAGTCGTAGGCGAGGTCGAGCTGGCCGACCTCGGCGGCGATGACCGCCTGGGTGCAGGCGGAGAGCGAGGAGTCCCGGACGGTCAGCCGCTCGTAGTAGGCGAAGTTGCGGGCCTTCTGCTCGTCGGTGAAGGCGTCGCCGCGGACCTGCATGGCGAGCACCAGGTCGGCCTGCTTGACCACCTGCTTGCGGTACAGGTCGAAGTACGGGAAGTGCAGCAGCAGCGGGTACTTCTCCGGCGGGGTCCGCTCGAAGTCCCAGACCTGGTGGTGGGTGAAGCCGTCGGCCTGCGGGTGGACGCCGAGGTCCTCGTCGTACGGGATGTACATCGCGGCGGCCGCGTCGCGCCAGGCGGCGGTCTCCTCGGTGTCCACGCCGAGCAGCGAGGCCTCGTGCGGGTGGCGGACGGCGGCCTCGGCGGCGGCCCGCAGGTTGCTCTGCGCCATCAGGTTGGTGAAGACGTTGTTGTCCGCGACGGCGCTGTACTCGTCGGGGCCGGTGACGCCCTCGATGCGGAACTTCCCGGACACGTCGTGGTGGCCGAGCGAGCGCCACATCCGGGCGGTCTCGACGAGCAGTTCGAGCCCGTACTCGCGCTCGAACTCGGCGTCGCCGGTGGCCCGGACGTAGCGGGCGACGGCGGCGGCGATGTCGGCGCCGATGTGGAAGGCCGCGGTACCGGCCGGCCAGTACCCGGAGCACTCCTCGCCGCGGATCGTCCGCCACGGGAACACCGCGCCGGACAGGCCGAGTTGGACGGCCCGCTCGCGGGCCAGCGGCAGGGTGGTGTGCCGCCAGCGCAGGGCCTGGTTGACGGCGGCGGGCAGGCAGTAGGTGAGCACCGGCAGGACGAAGGTCTCGGTGTCCCAGAAGCTGTGCCCGTCGTAGCCGGGCCCGGTCAGGCCCTTGGCGGGGATGGCCCGCTCCTCGCTGCGGGCGCCCGCCTGCAGGACGTGGAAGACGGCGAACCGGACGGCCTGCTGGAGCTCGACGTCGCCCTCGATCGCGATGTCGCTGGTCTCCCAGAACTCCTTGAGGAACGCGGCCTGTTCGGCGACCAGCCCGTCCCAGCCGGTGTAGCGGGCGGCGGTCAGCGCGGCCTCCACCTGGTCCCGGACGGCGGGCAGCGAGCGGGTGCCGGACCAGCCGTAGGCGATGAACTTGGTCAGCCGCAGCCGCTGGCCGGCCTTGAGCACGGTGGTGGCGCTGATCCGGCAGTGGTCGGCCTCGGACTCGGCGACGGTGTCGGACTTCTCCGGGCCCTCGATGATGTGGTCCATCCCGGCCGCGACCCGGATGCCGCTGTAGCGGGTGCGGTGCACCAGGACGGCCTTGGTGGCGCTGGCGTGGTGCGCCTCGGGCTGCAGCGGCGCCTCCATCACGGCGGCGGCCCGCGGGTCGCCCTCGGGGCCGCCGGGCAGCTGCTCGTTGGCGACCAGCTCGGACTGGAGCACGATCCGCACCGGGCCGTCCACCGCCTCGACGCTGTACTCGACGGCGGCGATCGCGCGCTGGGTGAGCGAGACCAGCCGGGAGGAGCGCACCTTGATCGTCCGCCCGGCCGGGGAGGTCCACTCGGCCTCGCGGTGCAGCAGGCCCTCGCGGAAGTCCAACCAGCGCTTGTGGCTGACGAGTTCGCCGTAGCGCAGATCGAAGGGCTCGTCGTCCACCAGCAGCCGGATGATCTTGCCGTTGGTCACGTTGATGACGCTCTGGCTGGACTCCGGGTAGCCGTAGCCGCCCTCGCCGTACGGCAGCGGGCGCAGTTCGAAGACACCGTTGAGGTAGGTGCCGGGCAGGCCGTGCGGCTCGCCCTCGTCCAGGTTGGCGCGCAGGCCGATGTGCCCGTTGGACAGCGCGAAGACGGACTCGGCGCGGGCCATCGAGGCCAGGTCGAGGCCCTGTTCGGTGATCTGCCAGGGGTCGATCGCGAAGTTGTCCCCGGGACTCATGCACCCACCTCGCTGCGCTCGGCAGAGGCATTCGCCCACACGCACCTTTCCATGATTCGCTCGCTGCGCTCGCTCATGCACCCACCTCGCCGCGCTCGGCAGAGGCATTCGCCCACACGCGCCTCTCGATGATTCGCTCGCTGCGCCCGCTCACGCTCCCCCCTCCCCCAGGAGCTCGGAGAGGTCCTGGACCACCACGGTCGCGCCGTCCCGGCGCAGTTCGGCGGCCTGGCCGGTGCGGTCCACCCCGACCACCGCGCCGAAGCCGCCGGCCCGGCCGGAGGCGACCCCGGCGAGCGCGTCCTCGAAGACCGCGGCGCGGGCGGGTTCGACGCCGAGGACGCGGGCGGCGTACAGGTAGGTGTCGGGGGCGGGCTTGCCGGGCAGGCCCTCGGCCTTGGCGACGTTGCCGTCCACGATCACCTCGAACAGCTCCTCGATCCCGGCCGCCCGCAGCACGTCGCGGCAGTTGGCGCTGGAGGAGACCACGGCGCTGGGCAGCCCGGCCGCGCGCAGCCGGTGCACGTAGTCCACCGAACCCCGGTACGGCTGGACGCCCCGCTCACGGATCAGCCGCAGCACGGTGTCGTTCTTGGCCCGACTGATCCCTTGCACGGTACGGGAGTTGGGCGGGTCCTCCGGGGTGCCCTCGGGCAGTTCGATGCCCCGGCCGAGCAGGAACGCGCGGGTGCCGTCCAGGCGCGGGCGCCCGTCCACGTAGGTGTCGTAGTCGGTGACGGCGTCGAAGGGGACGAACTGCCCGCCGGTGCGGGCGGCTTCGGCGCGCAGGAAGGCGTCGAAGGTGTCCTTCCAGGCCGCGGCGTGCACCTTCGCGGTCTGGGTGAGCACCCCGTCGAGGTCGAAGAGGAAAGCACGGATGTCGTCCGGTAGCCCCAGCATGGGTGCAGTCTTACCCGGGAACGGGGGGAAGCCGCCCATTTCCCGGCGGCGCGTCGCGGGAAGGGCGGCTTCCGGAGGCCCGGCCGGGACGGGACCGGACGGGGTTACGGCGAGTCGGGCATCTGCGCCTCGGGCGGCTCGACGACCGCGAAGACCGCGCCCTGCGGGTCCTGGACCACCGCCATCCGGCCGGACTGCATGTCGAAGGCCGGCTGGATCACCGAGCCGCCGGCCTTGACCAGGGCGTCCACCGTGGAGTCGGCGCTGTCCACCGAGAAGTAGGTCATCCAGTGCGAGGGCGTGCCGGGCGCCAGGTAGCCGGGGATCGCCTGCATGCCGCCCACCGTGCGGTCGCCGACGTTGAGCGAGAAGTAGCCGTCCATGCCCTGGATGGTGGCCGGGCGCAGCCCGAGGGCCGGCTGGTAGAAGCTGCCGGCCGTCCCGGTGTCGGCGGTGTTGAGCTCGTTCCAGACCAGCGCGCCGGGCTCGTTGACCACGCCGGCGCCGATGAAGTCCATCGCCTGCCAGACCCCGAACACCGCGCCGGTCGGGTCGGCGGCGACCAGCATCCGCCCGATCGTGCCGACGTCCATCGGGTCGTACAGGACGGTGCCGCCGGCCTCCGTGATGGAGGTCCGGGCCGCGTCGGCGTCGTCCGAGGCGAGGTAGGTGGTCCAGGCGACGGGCGGCACCGGCTGCCCCTCGGGCGCCATCTGCGCCATGATCCCGGCGACCGGCCGGCCGTTGAGCAGGCACACGGCGTAGCCGCCGAATTCGGCCGGGCCGACCTCGCCCTGCCAGCCGAACAGGTCGCGGTAGAAGTCGAGCGCGGCCTGCTGGTCGCTCGCCATCAGGTCGACCCAGCACGGGGTGCCGGGCGTGTACGGATCGGTGACTACGGGCATTGCTGGGCCTCCCGGAGGCGGTGGTGGCCGGCTGTGGTGGTCGGGACGACGGCGGTACACCGCCACCATCGGCCCGCCGCCGCGATCCCGCCACCGGACGGCGCCCTGGCGGGCGACCGGCCGCCGGGCCGTCACCGGGCGCCCACGGGGTGCTCACGGAGTGCTCACGGGGCGTCGTGGCGGTGGGCGGTGACGAAGTAGGGCTGCACCTTGCCGCTCTGCGCGTAGTCCTTGAGCCGGACCAGCAGTTCGGCCCAGGTGCCGGCCACCGCCGGGACGCCCTCCTCGCTGCCCGGCTGCCAGCCGCCGTGCCGGAACAGCAGCCGGGTGCGCCCGGACGCGGCGGGCCGGTCCGGGGCGGCGGGGGCCTCGGCGCCCCCCGACCGGTCGGGGGCCGCCGACGGGACACCGGGGGCCGCGTGGACGCCGGGGACCGCGGGCGGCTCGGCCAGGTCCCAGCTGATCCAGGTGCCGGCCCAGTGCGGCGGGAAGGAACCGGCGTTGGTCCACACCACCCGGTCCGGGTCGGCCCGCTCCACCCGCAGCCGGAACGGCTCGGGGACGTCGGGGAAGTCGAACAGCAGGACGTCGCCGTCCCGGTCCACGCCGGTGGTCCACCAGGAGGTCAGCCCGTCGTGCGTGGTGAGCGCGGCGAGCACCACGGCCCGGGGCGCGGCGATGTCGAACTGGAGGGCGATCTCGGGCATGGGTCCGCCTTTCGCGGTGACCGCTGGGTCCCCGCCCGGGGGAGTTCGGCCCCCGGGACGTACGGCCCCAGGCCCACCATGGCACGACCCCCGGGCCCGCGCGCCCCGGAGGACGCCGGCCCGGGGGTCGTCCCCGTGGTACCCGGTGGGTTCGGTCAGCCGCCGCTGCCGTAGCTGGTGTTCGCGCAGATGTCGTCGTCCGCGGAACGGGCGTCGTTGGTGATGGTGGTAGGCAGCGGCTGCGGGGGCGCCGGGACGCCCGGGGTGGCGGCCGTCGCGCCGCCGCCGGCCGGGGCGCCGGTGGCCATCCCCATCGCGGCGGCGAAGTCCTGGCCGGCGATCACCGAGATGCCCCGGGCGCTGCTGGGCTCCAGGCCGGCGCCCGGGAACAGCGCGGCGACCTTCTCGGCGTTCGCCTTCTGCCCGGATCCGTACTCGATCGTGGTGGTCTTGTACTTGGTGCTCGCCGCCTGGCCCGCCGTGCTGGCGGCGAACTTGGCGCCCTTCAACTGCTCGGTCGCCTTGCCGGCCAGGCCGTTGACGCTCGTTCCGTTGTAGACCGCCACCCTGATCGCCGAGTTGGCGGTGTCCGCGGCCGGGGCGGCCGGGGTGGTGGGCGGCGCGGGCTGCTGCGGGGCCGGGCTGGTGCCGTCGGCCGGGGCGTCCGGCTGCTGGCCGGTGGCGTTCTGGCCGTCGATGGTCTGGTCGGCCTTGAGGGTCTCCCAGAGCTTGCCGGCGTCCGCCTGGACCAGGTCGAGGTCCTGGTCCTGGGTGCGGTAACGCCACGGGACCGTCACGAACTTGAGGTCGTGCATGTCGATGTTCTTCAGCGACAGGCCGAAGGAGAGCAGCTTGTCGGCGGAGTCCAGGCCGGGGTCGACGACCAGGGACTTGGTCGCCGCGTCGGCCAGCGGCAGAAGGGTGGTGGGGTTCATCCCATCCTTCTTGATCTTGCTGGCGAGCGAACCGAGGAACGCCTGCTGGCGCTTCATCCGGCCGATGTCCGAGCCGTCGCCGATGCCGTGCCGCAGCCGGACGTAGTCGAGCGCCTTCTGGCCCTCCACGGTCTGCTTGCCCTGCGGAAGGACGAGGTCGCCCTTCTTCTTCAGCTTGGGGTTGATGTCACCCTCGTAGATCGGCTTCGGCAGGCAGATGTCCACGCCGTTGACGGCCGAGGTCATCGAGGCGAAGCCGTTGAAGTCGACCACGAGGGTGTGGTCGACGCGGATGCCGGTGAGCTTCTCCACCGTGTTCTGGGTGCAGGCCGGGTTGCCGTCGTCGCTGCCGCCCATCGAGAACGCGGCGTTGAACAGATCGGTGTTGCCGCCCTTGGTCCACTTGCCGTTGGGCAGCTTGCAGGACGGCAGCTCGACCTTGGCGTTGCGCGGTATCGAGATCCCCACGGCGTGCTTGTGATCGGCGTAGACGTGCAACAGGATCGTGGTGTCCGAACGGGCGCCGCCGTCCTCGCCGCCGCCGAGGTCCGCGTTGTTCTTGCCGCGGCTGTCCGAACCGATCAGCAGGATGTTGACCGGCTTGTTGCCGTCCGCGTCGGCCTTCGCCTCCGGAGGGCGGTTGCGGGCTATCGCGTCGGCGTCGAAGGACTTGATGTTGGCGTTCAGCTTGAGGTAGATCGCGCCGCCGACGCCGGCGATGACCACCAGCACGCCCGCCGTCGACCAGGCGACGATCTTCTTCACGTTCTTCTTGGGCTTGGCGCTCTTGCGGGCGGCGGCCCGGCCACCACCCGCCGACGCGGCCTCCGCCTTCCCGCCGCCGCCACCGCCGCGTCCGCCCTTGCCCTGGGCGGCGCGACGGGCCTCCGCCCGGCCGCCGGCACGCGGGGAGGGCACGGAGCCCGCGGCGTCTTCCGTCGCGGGCACGCCTTCGCCCCGAGCCGGGCTCTCGCCCCTCCGACCTGACATGCGCGTACCTTTCACCGACGGAAGCGACGCCCCTGACGATCCGGCGCGCCGCACACAGAGAGACGGTCCGGACCGTTCCCAGGTTGCACATACGACCGTCACCACTAACCGACGATCGTGGCTTCCGATCATATTTAGGCCCGACACGATCACCGACCTCCGGCCCGGAGGCAATCCCACCAATCAACGGACAACATCCAGACAGAACAGCCGAAATCGCCCGATTCCAGCGTGACTCACGCCACTGTGCGACGTCCCGCCCCCCGACCGCTCCGGAGCTCGCCGCACTCCCCCGCGGCCCGCGCCGCGTGGAGATCCGCGATGCGCCGCACACGGGTGTCATGAGCGCAACGAACTGTTACAGTGCCGAATGTTTCGTGATTTCCGAACCGGCCGCCCGAGACACCGCGCTATGGAGACGTCACCGTCGGCCCGCCCGAACGCCGGCACCCCCCGTGTCCGCCGACAACGAGCGGCCCGGCAAGCACAACCCGCCCTCCCGGGCCCCGCGAAGACCCCCCTCGGCTCCGGTCGACACCCACCCGGCCACCGGCCCGGGTCCGGGTGTCGGCCGTTTCTTTCGGGCGCCCGCCCCACCGCGGCGGCACCGCGGCACACCGGACCGGCGACGCCCGGCGCGAAATGTCGGGCCGTCAGAATTCGCCCCGGCGCAAGGAGATCACCCGCCGCCCGGGCCGCACCACGCCGCCACCAGCACCACTCACCGTCACCGTCACCGTCACCGTCACCGTCACCGTCACCGAAGGAACGGAAACCGATCACGAGATGTCAACCGCGCAGGCGATCCCCCTCCGCCGCATCGAGGGGTTCCGCAACTTCTGGCTCTCCCGCGCCGTTTCCGGCCTCGGGTCCGCCATCACCACCGTGGCGCTCCCCGTCCTGGTCTTCCAGGAGAGCGGGTCGCCGCTGCTGGTCTCCCTGGTCGCGGCCGCCGGAACGCTGCCCTACCTGGCCTTCGGCCTGATCGCGGGCGCCGTCGCGGACCGCGTGGACCGCCGCACCCTGATGATCGCCACCGACTGGCTCAACGCCCTCTGCCTCGCCACCGTGCCCCTGGCCTGGGCCCTGGGGGCGCTGACGGCATGGCACGTCATGCTGGTGGCGTTCCTGTCCGCCGGCCTCGCCCTGTTCTTCGACGCGGGCGTCTACGGCTTCGTCCCCGACATCGTCGGGAAGGAGGGCCTGACCCAGGCCAACAGCGCCCTCTACGGGGCGGAGACCGTCGTCCGCATCGTCGGCAACGCCGTGGCGGGCGGCCTCATCGCGCTGTTCCGCCCGGCCGGCACGCTCGCCCTCGACGCCCTGAGCTTCGCCGTGTCGGCGCTGTTCATCAGGGCGGTCGTCAACGTCGCGCCGCGGACCGCCGCCCCGGGCACCGAGCGACCGGGCTTCAAGGAGTCCATAGGCCAGGGGCTGCGGTTCCTGGCGGGCCACCCCACGCTGCGGATCATGACCGTGGTCGGCACCCTCCAGTCGTTCTCCGGCGGCGCCATCGTCGGCCAGCTGGTCGTCTTCGCCGACCGCGCGCTGGGCATCCACGGCTCCGACGGACGGATCGGCCTGCTCTACATGGCCTGGAGCGCCGGCGGCATCGGCGGCTCCCTGCTGCTGCCCCGGCTGCGGCGGCGCTTCGAGGCCTTCCCGCTGCTCCTCGGCGTGCTGCCGGTCGGGGCGCTGCTCGGCCTCGTCGTCGTCCTCACCTCGAACTGGCTGGTCGCGCTGGTGGCCCTGGCCGTGTGGGGAACGGCGTACCTCGTCGTCCTGGTGAACACGATGACCTACTCCCAGGAGGTGACGCCGCCCGAGCTCCAGGGCCGCGTCAACACCACCCGCCGGATGCTGTCCTCGGGCCTGGGCGTCCCGCTCGGCGCGCTGGTGGCCAGCAGCATCACCGTCTCCGTCGGCATCCAGGCCGGGATGGCCACGGCGGTGGCCTCGATCGCGCTCGCGGCCGTGATCGTCTGGACGGTCCGGCTGCGCCGGGCGTTCGGCCCGGCCGCCGGGGCCTGAGACCCGGTCCGGACGACGGGCAGGGCCCGGGCCGCGCCCGCTCTGTCGGGCGGGTGCGGCACGGGCCCGCGGACCGTCCCGGGCTCAGCGGCCGGGCGGCTTCCCCTCGAAGCGTCGGCCTATCCAGCCGAAGAAGGCGTCGGCGACCCTGCCGAGTTCCGGCTCGGGCATCACCGTGAAGCCGCCGTGAGCGGTGCTCCACTCGTTGAGGACCGGACCGGAGTCCGTCATCAGCCAGTCCACGCAGATCCACTCGGCCCGCAGGTCCCGGGCGATGCGGGCGCACTGGTCCGCGACCTGGTCGTGGTCCCGGTTCACCTCCACGGACCCGCCCTGGCTGACGCTCGCCAGGTAGCCGCCGGGGCGGGGGCGGCGGGTCAGCGAGGAGACGACCTCGCCGTCGGCCATGAAGACGCGCATGTCGCCGGAGTGCGGGATCAGCGGCTGCACCAGGTACCCGCCGACGGCCTGGGCGACGAGGTCGACCACCGCGCCGAGCTGCTGCTCGGAGTCGACCCGCAGCACGCCGTAACCGCCGGTCAGTTCACGGGGCTTGACGATGTAGGGGCCGTCGCCGAGCCCGCGCCGCACCTCCCCGAGCACCCGCCGGGCGTACCTGCCGGGCGGCACGGCGACGGTGTCCGCGGTCCGGATGCCCAGGCCGGCGGCGTGCTGGAGCTGCGCGAGCTTGTCGCGCTCCAGGTAGTCGGGGCCGGTGTACGAGCGGTTGAGCAGGACGGAGTCGCTCGCCTCGATGGTGCGGTAGACGGCCCGCAGCGCCTGGAGGCCCTGCGGGTCGGTGGCCATGTCCTCGACGATGAAGCACTGCCGCCGCTCCAGCAGGTCCTCGTCGCCGTGGCGCAGGACCGGCCTGCCACCCACGCAGGACGGCACCAGTTCGGTGGCGCTGATCACCCGGAAGTCGAGGCCGCGGGGCCGGGAGAGCGCCGAGTAGCGCCGGGTGATGCCCCGTTCGAACGCCTCGACCCCCGCGGGGTCGAGGTCCTCGGACTGGTAGATCCAGGTGATCACGGGATTCGTCGTGGGACGCGGCATGATGCGCTCTCCTCGCGCTGTGGTGTCCGGTGGTCGGCGTCGAACGGGTGCCCGGAGCGGGGGCCTCAGGACGTCCGGGACCCGGGCAGCCGGGACCAGAGGAAGTAGTAGTCCTCGCGGCCCTCGCCGCATCCGAAGGCGCCGACGACCTCCAGGCCGGCCTTCCCGACCATCTCCGTGAAGTCCTCCGGGGCGGAGAACCGGTGGTTCTCCTGGATGAGGACCGAGCCGCCGGGCCGCAGCCGCTCGGCCGCCGCGTCGTAGAAGGCACCGTGGATGGCCCAGTCGGTGTCCTTCCAGATCAGCGGCGAGTGGGAACGCTGGTAGTCCGAGGCGGCCGCGTCCTGGTTGACGTGCGGCGGGTTGCCGACCATCAGGTCCCAGCGGAGGTCCGCCGGCACGTCGTCGAAGCCGTCGGAGAGGTGGAAGCGGGCGCGGCCGCGCAGACCGTTCTCGGCGATGGTCCGCTCGACCGCGTCCCCGGCGGCGGGGTTCACGTCGCCCAGGTCGACCGAATCGCACAGGCCGGCCGCCAGCAGGGAGAAGCCGATGAACCCGGGGCCGGCGCACCACTCGAAGACCGATCCGACCCGGCCGAACCGGGACCGGACGAACGGCTCGTACGCCCGGCCGAAGGTGTTGCCGCCGCCGTCGAGTTCGGCCGTGTAGGACACGGACACCGGGCCGTAGTCGGCACGCGAGTAGGTCGTCATGTCGTCCTCCTGGGGAGAGTCGCGGGGGTCAGCGGAGCGCGAACGCCACGTTCGACAGGGCTCCGTGGCCGTGGATGCTGACCACGCCGTCCCGGTCGGGCGGGAGGTAGCGCACCATGCAGCCGGCGGCCCGCCCGTCGAACAGGAAGGGGCTGAAGACCGGCACCACCTCGGCCTGGTGGCTGCCGGATCCGTCCGAACCGGCGAACTCCATCCGGTACGGCACGGGTTCCACCCACTCCTGGACGATGTGGTCCCGCGCCGCGGCGGCCGCGGTCACCGCCGCCCGCCAGGCCTGCGGCGGGCACGAGCGGCCCACCAGGACCTGCTGCCCGCTCATCCCGATGGCGGGCTTCAGCACGAACTCCTCCTGGCGCTCCAGGAGCAGTTCCGGGAGCGGCACGGTCCGGCCGTGCCGCTCGACGGGCCGGTCCCCGACCACGCGGGTCCACGGCAGGTAGCGCTCGACGGTCCGCCGGTCCCGGTCCGTCATCCACGGCCGCCCCTCGGACACCCAGCCGAGCACCTTCTTGTTGGCGATCAGGTACGCGGTCTGGCTCGCGATCAACCGCACGCCGGCGTCCAGGGCCGTCCGCACCGGCCCGAGGTCGATGCCGTGGCCGAGCCATTCGAGGATCGTGAAGTGGCGCAGCCCGAGCCGGTAGCGGGGTTCTCCCGGCAGGCCGAGTCCGTCGAGCAGGTCCTCCGGCTCGAACGTCTCGGCCGCCAGGCCGCGGCGGCGCAGCGACTCCTCCTGGATCTCGAAGTAGCGGCTGGGGGGACCGCCGAAGTCCCGGAGCGTGCCGACGATCGCGACCGCGGGCTCGACGCCCAGGGCCCGGACGGCGCGCACGAAGAGCTCGTCGCGCACCGCGAGCGGATCGACCGCGTCGAAGGGCATCCGCTCCGGGCCGCCGAACGCCGCCACCCACGCGGCGGTGTGCAGTGCCGTGTCCACCACCCCGCCGATGCCGGAGCCGATGTTGAACTCCAGGAATTTGGGGCCGGAGGCGCCCACCATGACGTCGGGCCGGGCGATGCAGGTGGCGTAGTCCTCCTCGGCCGGGCCGTCCATGACGAGGGGGTACATCCGCTCGTCGGCACCGAGCGCGGCGATCCGGCCGGCCGCCGTCGGAGCGCGCTCCAGCAGCGTGCGGCGCAGCAGCGCCAGCAGGTCGGCGGTGGCGGTGAACAGCTCGTCGTAGGAGGAACGCGGCAGCATGACGGGCCGCAGGGACGACGCGACCGGCACCACCCGGGCGTACTCGCCGTCCTCCACCCGGGCCAGTTCCCTTTGGACGGCGGGCAGTTCGAGCCGGTTGTCGAGCGGCGGCGGCGCGGTGCCGTACCACGGGGCGGTCATCTGCGGGCCCTTCCGGCGGGCCCGCGCGCCGCGCCGGCGAGGAATGCGTCGAGGTCCACCTCGCGCACCCCCGCCACTCCCGGGGACTTGGCGGAGTAGTCGAGCCGGGGGGCACGCCGCGCGTCGCGGAAGTAGACCGCCTCCAGGGTCCCGTCCGTCCGCTCGGCCAGGACCGGATTGGCGACCAGGTAGTCCCGCACCTCCGGCGTGTCGGCGCGGACCTGCAGCCAGAGCCGCTTGGCGCCGAAGTGGTTGGGCGGCGGCAGCACGCTGGTTCCGAACCGCCGCTTCCACTGGTAGGTGCCCTTGCTGACGAAGGGTTCGGTGCCCTGGAAGTCGAGGCGGCGCACGCCGTGGCGGGCGCACCAGTCGATGAGGAAGTGGTAGATCGCCTTGAAGGCGCCGCTGTCGTAGTGCTCCCGCGCGCCGTCGACCACGCCCAGCAGGCGCAGGGTCATCGTCCCCGATGCCCGGTCCCAGTGGCAGAGCGCTCCGCCGATCGGTTCGCCGTCCTGCCGCAGGACGAACATCCGGCCGCCGCGGAAGAGGCACTCGTAGGAGACGTCCTTGGTCTCGGTGCGCTCCCGGTCCCCGTGGCGCTGGAACATGGTGGGGCGGTAGAGCCGGTCGTAGAAGTGGTCGAACCAAGCCGGGTCGCGGCTGAGCCCCCAGGTCCAGGCGTGGTCGCGCAGGTCGTGCTTGAACTGCTGGCGCTCGCGCTTGGAGATGCGCTGCCGGACGGTGTCGGGGTCCGCGTCGAAGTCGATCACGAAGTGCACCCGCATCGGCACGATGAGGGAGGCCTCGCGCGGCAGCGCGCGGGCGCGCTCGGCGCTCGTACCGACGATGACGATGTCCGCGTCGGGCAGCCGGGCGGGGTCCCGGAGGGCCGCTCCGGTGAGCCGGCCGGTCCGGCGCCGGACGCCGTGGACGTCGGCGTCGCGTCGGAGCTCGGTGAACTCCAGGGTGTACGCGAGGCCTTCGGCGAGGCCCGCGTAGCTCACCGACAGTCCCCCGGCCTCCGAGCGGACGGCCGGGAAGCCGGCCCCGTCCCGGGTGTCCCAGGCGGTCCGTGCGGTGGTCAGGACCCGGTTGCCGCTGTTGCGCCAGTGGTAACCGGTGTGCATGCGCAGCCGCTGGTGCGGCGTGGCGCGCGGGGGCGGGACGGCAGGGACCACGGGGCTATCACCTCGGCGGGTCGTCGGTGGCGAGCGGGTCGTCTGTGGCGAGCAGGACGGCGGCGGAGCGGGGCCCCGGCACGGGCGGGCGGGGCCCCGCCCGAGCGGTCAGGCGGAGGGCGTGGCGTCCAGCACGACGCGCCGCAGGTCCTCGGCGGTGGCCACCGGGTGCAGGTCCCGGACGGTGAGGTGGCCGTAGTCCGTCGCCGAGTAGCTGCCGGAGCCGTGCACGAGGATGTCGGTCTCGGGCACCAGCCCCCGGTCGACGGCGTTGAGCAGGCCCGTCATCGCCATCACCAGGGACCACTCGCGCAGCGCGGTGGGGTTCGCGGGCAGCCGCACGCCGGCTTCCCCGAGCAGCGAGCGCACCTGCCCGTAGCGGCCGAGGCACTCCGCGAGCGAGACGACGATGCCGCCGCCGCCCTGGGTGCGGATGAGTTCGTTCATCCGGGGCGAGGTGGGCGGGTTGCGGGTGTAGAAGGTCGGGTCGAGGGTCTCCCCCGGATCGAAGGTCTGCGCGGGGTACCGCGGGTCGGCGCTCTGCGTGAACAGTCCCGTCTCCGCGTCGTAGGAGTACGCCGGGAGGTTCCCGGTGTCGGTGGAGCCCTCGTTGTACAGGCTGAGCACCATGTCGGGAGCGCCCAGGTGCTGCACCAGGAAGTAGTGCGGCGGCAGGGTCCGGGAGCGGACGTCCGCGGGGAGCCGGCTGCGGCCGTGGGCGTGGCCGAGCAGCCCGTAGGCGCTGGAGACCGAGTGCACGTGCAGCCGGGCCTCGCCGGGCGCCGAGGGGAACAGGTCGGCCTCGGCCAGCGCCCTGACCACGTCCGCCGCCAGGTAGTTCTCCAGCTGGAGGGTGTACCAGAGGTTGGTCTCGCACTCCTTCTCCAGAGCGCTCCGGTGTTCGTCGACCAGCCCGAGGGCGATGGCCTTCACGGTGCCGGGTTCCTCGCCCCCGTACACCGCGATCGGGTTGCGCGCCCGCAGCCCGGGGTCGGTGAACAGCTCGGAGCTGCGCAGCTTGGCCACCGCCCCCTCGGGGACCACCGTGATGACGTTGAGCCGGTCGGCGTCCACCAGGCCGGTCCGGACGGCCCGGAGCACCGCGTCGCGCATGGCGATGGCCTTGTTGGCGGAGGACGGCGTGACGATGGTGACCCGCCGGCCGGTGTCCTGGACGAAGCGGACCGCCCTGGCCACGATGACCAGCGAGGCGAAGGTCTTGGTCGTCATGGTGGCCGGGTTGCGCGTGAGGTCGAGCAGCGCGAGGTTCCGGCCCCGGTACGACGGCATGGCCGCGTGGCCGAGGCCGGAGACCGCGAGGTACTCGCGCATGGCCTCGGTGAGTTCGGGCAGTTCGACGCCCGGCGTGAAACCTTCGGCGTCGGCCTTCTCCGGGCCGCCCAGGAGGTCCCGCAGGACTGAACGGATCTCTTCGTAGTACCGGACGAGAGCATTGTCGAGAATCACTTTTCCTGCCTCTTTCCACCGGAGATCGAATCCGCCCGCGCGCCTGCACGGTCGTGCTCGCGCAGGTCGGTGACGGCCGTCAGGGAAACCGAGAAAGTGGGCCGCGACCCTGGTCATGACGAAAGGCAAACCCAGTGCACACAACATCGACACACCGCGCCGATCGCGGCCCCCCGGGCACCGCGTGGAACCCGGCGAATTCCAGGACCGAAAGCGGGTCGGACTCTTCCGTCGGCTCGACCCCACCCGTTGAGCCTTCGCGTCCGCGAAACCTCTCAACCCCGGATGATTCGGTGAAATTTTGTGCGGACGGGTGATACGGCAGCTGCTTGTCGAGAGTATTGATTCATTGACCGTCCCCGGTCAACGACCCTTCGGTGTGACGCGGGTTACACCGCGTCCATTTCGCTATGACATTGCCCCCCGTTCACCCCTCTTGCGGGACAAACGCCCATCTGTGGAGCAATTTCGTCGGATCCGAACCGCACCTGGCGTACGGGATTCCGGGGAGCCGGAGCAGCCCGGGTGAAATTGCCGCCCTTTGGGGGCTGTTCGTCCGGATGTCCGAGAATTCACGGTCCACCTGGACACGAACTGTCCTGTGGACTCTTTCCGCGACGACCTCGCCGATGATCCGGCCCGGCCCTTCGGGACCCGGCCGGCGGAGCCGCCGAGCGCCGCCTCCGCCGGGTCGCCGAACGGCGGAACTCCCGTCGCGGCCCCGCCGGATGACACGTCGCCCGCCGCGCCCCGCCCTGCGCCGCGCCGATACCGCGCCGATCACGACGAAGGGCGCCCTCCCCGAAGGGAGGACGCCCGGACTCGCCTCGACCAGGTGGGCCACCAGGGGCTCGAACCCTGAACCTACGGATTAAAAGTCCGCAGCTCTGCCAATTGAGCTAGTGGCCCGCGGTCCCGGCGCGCCCGGATGCCCGGGCGGAAGGACCACGGCGATCCTACCCGGTGGGGCCCAGGGCTCCGCCAGTGGATTGCGCGGGCGTGCCGGGCTCGTGGAGCGGGACTTGAGGCGGGGTGTAGTGAACGGCGCGGACCCGGCGGAGCCAGGCCTCGACGGGGCGCTGGTCGGGGGCGGTGGGAAGGACACCTCGGCCGGCCAGCCGGTCGGCGGCGTCGGCGAGCAGGCCCTCCGCGAGGGCGGGGCGGTCGGCGATGCGTTCGCCGAGTTCGCGGATGCGTTCGGTGTCGGGCAGCCGGATCAGGTTGCGGCCGGTCTCGTGCAGGCGGACGGCCTGCTCGACCAGCCGGACCAGGTGCCGGGCGTGCTTGGCGGCCCGGCGGCGGGCGGCCGGGTCGGCGGTGTCGCGGGTCAGCAGCTTGCGGAACTGCTGGTCGGCGTAGCCGAGGTAGGCCTTCCGCACGGCCGGCGCGCTGAGGAAGGCCGCGCGCAGGCCGACCAGTTCGTCGCCGAGCGGGGTGCGGACCTCGTACAGCTCGTCCGGCAGCCAGACCAGTTCGGAGGCGGTCGGGTTGCAACCCAGCGCCAGCCGGCACCACTTGGCGGCCTCGTGCAGGGTGACGTCGGGCGCGGTGGTGACCTGGGACTCGGCCGGGCGGTGCAGGCCGTGCAACTCCTCGGTGGGGGTGGCGAACAGGCCCAGCCGGTCGAGGTCGGAGCCGGCGTGGGCGAAGCCGTACGCGGTGGAGCCGACGATGCCCGAGAGCAGCACCGTGCCGGGAACGGAGGCGACGCCGGGAACGGAGGCGACGCCGGGAACGGCGGTCGTGGTGGACATCGGCGGACTCCTCTCGGACGGACGGGCGGGCACCGCATCCTCGTCCGGGCATCCTCGCCGAGCGGGCCCCGCCGGGCGAGCGAATTCCGGTCCGGGCCGCCCGGCCGCCGGGTAGCGTACGGTCCATGTCGACCACTCCCACCGACGAGGTCCTGATCGTCACCGGCGCCGGCCGCGGCATCGGAGCCGCCACCGCCCTGCTGGCCGCCCGCCGCGGCTACCGGGTCTGCGTCAACTACCGTACGGACGAGGCCTCGGCGACCGCCGTGGTGGACGCCATCCGGGCCGACGGCGGCACCGCCCTCGCGGTCCGCGCCGACGTCACCCGCACCGCCGAGGTGGAGCGGCTGTTCACCACCGTGGACGACGAGCTCGGCCCGCTCACCGGGCTGGTGAACAACGCCGGCACGCTGGAGAAGCAGTGCCGGCTGGAGGAGATCGACGAGGACCGGCTGACCCGGATCTGGGCCGCCAACATCACCGGCCCGTTCCTGTGCGCGGCCCAGGCCGTCCGCCGGATGTCCACCCGGCACGGCGGGCGGGGCGGCGCCATCGTCAACGTCGGCTCGGCCGCCTCCCGGATCGGCTCGCCGAACGAGTACGTCGACTACGCGGCCGCCAAGGGCGCGGTGGACTCGATGACCCGCGGCCTCGCCCTGGAGGTCGCCGCCGAGGGCATCCGGGTCAACGCGGTGCGGCCGGGGCTGATCCACACCGACATCCACGCGCTCGGCGGCGAGCCCGGCCGGGTCGACCGGGTCGCGCCCGGCCTGCCGATGGGGCGCGGCGGGCAGCCGGAGGAGGTCGCCGAGGCGATCCTCTTCCTGCTCTCCCCGGCGGCCTCGTACACCACCGGGGCGTTCCTGGAGGTCTCGGGCGGGCGCTGAGCAGCCGGTCGCCCACCGGCGGGGGCCGGTTTCGGACGGTGTCCTCCCGCCGGGCCGCCGACGTCGCACTCCTCCTTCCTCCCGCCCGCGCCCGCCCGTACCGTGGTGGCCATGACCGACGCCTTCATCGACATCCCCGGTGTGCGCAACTTCCGTGACGCGGGCGGGATCGGCGCCCTCCGCCGGGGCGTGCTGTACCGCTCCGGGTCCTTCCACACCCTCACCGAGGAGGGCGCCCGGCGGCTCAAGGCCCTCGGCCTGCGGACGGTCTTCGACCTGCGCAGCGCGTACGAGCTGGAGGCCTGGCCGGACCAGCGGCACTGCCTCGACCACGAGACCCTCGGTCTGCCGACCCTTCCCCCCCACCCCGAGGACGCCGACCGGCCCTGGCCCGAGGACCAGGCCGCCCTCTACCCCTTCATGGCCTCGACGGCCGGCCCCTCGCTCGCCGCCGTCGTCCGCCGCCTCGCCGCTCCGGACGCGCTGGCCGCCGTCGTCCACTGCGCCGTCGGCAAGGACCGCACCGGGCTCACCATCGCCGTCCTCCAGTCCCTGCTGGGCGCCTCCGAGGCCGAGATCACCGCCGACTTCCTGCTCTCCAACATCGGCCTCGGCCTCGACAAGGGCCCCACCCCGTACCTCGACGAGACCGGCACCGAGCGCCTCTCCCGCCCGGTCGACGCCGAGCTCCTGGTCTCCTCCCTGGCCTGGATCCACGACCACCACGGCACGATCCCCGGCTACCTCCGCCACCACGGCACGACGGACGCCGAACTCGACGCCGCCCGCGCCAACCTCGCGGACTGACGGGCCTTCAGCCCTCCCGGCGCTCGAAGCGCCACCACTGGGCCGGGGCGTCGACGTCCTCGCTCTGGTGGACGTCGGCCTCCGGGGTGTCGCCCGCCGTCAGGGGCTTGCCGCTGATGAAGCTGGTGACCGTGTAGGTGCCCGGGGCGTCCACGTGGGCCTCCAGCAGCCACTCCTGGGCACCGAAGGCGTTGGCCGACCACTGCTGGATCCGGACGCCGTCGTCCGTCGAGGCGCCGGTGACGTCCAGGCGCTTGCCGCTGCCGGCGTTCTCGATGTGGAACAGCGCGCCGCCCGGGTGGACGGCGGCGAGGCGCCAGAGCTGGGCGTCACTGCCGTCGTCCGCGCCGAGGACGATCCGGGCACCGCTGCGCCGGGAGGCTTCGGCGACCTGAAGCAGCAGGCCGCTCCCGACGTTGCGGACCAGGTAGCTGCCGTCGGTGATCTCGGAGTCCGTCACGGTCGAAGTCTGCCACCGGGCACCGACAGGGGCCCGCGTACGGCCCGGGCGGGCCGGGGCGCGGAGGAGTTTCCGCCGGACCGGCTCCGCCCCCTATGCTGCGGCGAATGTCCACCGAGCAGATACCGTCGCACCGTCAACAGCCCACCTTCTCCGAAGCCGTGGCCGCCCTGGAGGCCGTGGTCGCGGCCGGGGACGACGAGCAGTTCGGGCCCGCCCTCGGGCTGGTCGGCGGGCTGTTCGGCACGGCCGACCCGGCGGAGCAGGCAGCGGCCGGGCCCCGGCTGGCCGCCCTGCTGCCGGACGCCCCGCCGTTCCCCCGGGCGCACCTGGCCATGGTGGTGGGCGCCTGCGTGGAGCACGGCGCCGACCCGGTCGCCTGCTCCGGCCCGGTGCTGGCCGGACTGCGCGGGGCGCTGACCGGCGCGCAGCTGCTGGTGCGGCGCTGGGTCTCCACCGGCGGCGGCCCGCTGCCCGGCGCGGAGGAGGACGATCCGGCCGAGGCGCACGAGCGGATCGCCGACCCGGCGCACCTGGACGAGTGGCACGCCCACCTGGCCGTGGTCGCCTGGTGGACGCTGCACCTGTGGCAGCAGGCGGCCTGGGCGGTGTACGCGCACCCGGAGGTCCGGGCCGAGGCCCGCGCCTCGGGCGTGACCGAGGTGATCCTGGAGCTGTTCGACCGCTACCAGGGCGAGCAGCACGACTTCAAGGGCCTGGTCCACCTGGCGCTGATGCTGGACGACGAGCCGCTGCTGGTGCTCGACCGCCCCACCGGCACCGGCTACCTGCTGCGGATGAGCGGCCTGAGCGACACCTTCCAGCTGCACACCCTGCTCGCCGACGTGCTGATCGGCGGCGGCCACCTGCCCGGCACCCCGCAGGACCGGGAGGTGGTGGCACTGGCCCGGACGGCGTTCCTGGACGGCCGCCGGGTGGTCGCCACCGGCGCCTTCAACCTGGTCGCGCCGGACGGCTCCTGGGTGTGGAACGAGGGGACGCCGAGCGACATCCCGGTGGTGGACGGCGTGCGCACCCTGGTCCTGGAGCCGCTGCCGTACGAGCGGAGCTGGTCGGCCGGGCGGTTCATCCAGGAGGTCCCGGGCGACCTGCGGCTGGAGCGGGTGCTCGACCCGGCGGAGGCCGCCCGCCGGCTGGCCGCCACGGTGCCGGGGCAGACGCCCGCGGAGGCGTTCCGGTAGGAGGCCCGGCGGCGCTCCGGCGGACGGCGCTGTCGGCGCTGCCGGTGCTCCGGAGGGAGGTCCCGGCGGCCCCGTTCGTTCACCGGGTTATGGTCGGAAAACGACACAGCCCCCACGAGTGGAGTCGACGATGGCGAAGGTCCCGAACGTTTTCACGGCCGCCGCGCCCGCCGCGCTGACCGCGGCGAGCGGTCTGGTCGGCGGTTACGGCGTCGCCCGGTGGAGCGGCCGGCGCGAACTGGGCGGCGCGGTGCTGGCGGTGGCCGGTGCCGGGGCCGCCGCGCAGTGGCGCCGCAGCGCGGGCGCGGGCACCGCGGCGGCGCTGACCGGCCTGTACGTGGCGGCCTTCGGCGGCTCGCACCCGCTGGCGAAGCGGATCGGCGCCTGGCCGTCCGTCTTCGCCGTCACCGGCGTGGTCGCGGCGGCCTCCACGGCCGCCACGGCGCTCGCCGCCCGCCGGAAGTAGCCGGCTGCCGAACGGTCACCCCGCGGTGAACCGGGCCTCGAAGGCGGCCCGGTTCGCCGAGACCGGCGAGCGGTCCCAGACCGCGAACACCACCTGATCGAAGGCGGCCCCGTACCGGGCCAGCGCCCCCTCGAAGGCCTCGGCGACCTGCGCCGGGTCGTTGCGGAACACCCCGCAGCCCCAGGCCCCGAGCACCAGCGCGCGCACCTCGTGCCGGGCGGCCGCCGCGAGCACCCGCACGGCCCGCTCGGCGAGCACGCCCCGGACGTCCGCACCGGCCGAACGCCGTTCCAGCTGCCCGGCGTTGGGCGCGGGCGAGGTCAGGAAGGTGACGGGGTACGGCTGCGCCAGCAGTTCTCCGCGCCCGTCCCGGATCACCGGCACCGCCGGCGAGACGATCACCCGGTGGCTGTACCGGAGGTCGGTGGAGGCCCGGTGCGCCTCGTAGTAGTCCGGCGCCTCCCGCAGGCAGCTGTACAGCAGCGCGCTGCGGCACAGGTCCTCCTCCTGGGCGCGGGCGCCGCGCAGGTAGCCGCCGCCGGGGTTGCGCGCGGAGGCGAAGTTCAGCACCCCGACCGGCCCCGCCCCGGCCCCGACCAGTCGGCGGGCGGCCTGGATGCTGCCCTCGGCCGTCACCTCGATCCGTCCGGCCGCCGGCCCCGGCCCGCGGTCGCCCGCCGCCAGCAGCGCGTCCAGCCCCTCCGGCGCGTAGGACACCGTGCCGGCCCGCGCCGCCCCCAACTCCTCCCCCACCTGCACGAGTTCGCCCCCGGCCGTCCGGTAGCTCCCCCGCTCGGCGATCTCCTCGTTCACTCGCGCCACATCGTGCAGTCTGCTGCTCATGGCCGCGACGCTACGGGACCGCGGCGCCCGCGCGCCACAGGTTATTCTCACTCCCAGAACAACGCCCCGGGGGGGCCGGCGCGGGGGAACGCGAGGCTGCCGGGGAAACGCGAAGGGCCCGCTCCGGGGGACGGAGCGGGCCCTTCGTACGTTCAGCCGGGCCGGCGGTCGACTACCGCCGGTGCGGCGTCAGTTCTTCCAGCGCGGCTTGCGGTCGTCGCGGTCGAAACCGCCCGGGCGACGGTCCTCGCGGTCACGGCCGGCACCGAAGCCGCCGCGGTCACGGTTGAAGCCACCGCGGTCGGACTGCGGACGGCCGCCGGAGCGGTGGTCGTCGCGGCGCGCGAACGGACGGCTGCTGCCGCCGCGCTCGTCGCGGTCACGGCCGAAGGCCGGACGGTCGCCGAAGGAACGGGCCGGACGGTCGCCGAAGGAGCGGCCGCCGCGGTCGTCGCGGTCACGGTTGAAGCCGCCGCCACGGTTGTCACGGTCACCGAAGGAACGGCCACCGCGGTCGTCACGGTCACGGTTGAAGCCGCCGCCACGGTTGTCACGGTCACCGAAGGAACGGCCGCCGCGGTCGTCACGGTTGAAGCCGCCGGAACGGCCGCCGCGGTCGTCACGGTCACGGTTGAAGCCGCCGCCACGGTTGTCACGGTCACCGAAGCCACCGGAACGGCCACCGCGGTCGTCACGGTTGAAGCCGCCGGAACGGGCACCGCGGTCGTCGCGGTCACGGTTGAAGCCGCCGCCACGGTTGTCACGGTCACCGAAGGAACGGCCACCGCGGTCGTCACGGTCACGGTTGAAGCC